>NZ_JBHIPD010000001.1:0-263411 GCF_042195865.1 Bartonella sp. AP36NXGY
TACCCTGAATTGTGTAAGTTGGTGCTTTACCATTAGATACATCTGCACCACCACCAAAATATTGTGATGTATTTTGACTTACACTTGCAACGTCCCGATTAACCTGCTCCAACTGCGCAAAATTCACTGCATCATCAGGTTCTTCCCCAGCTGCCACTCCTGTAATCTGCTTATTGCCAGCATCAATACCATCCACAGTTATTTTAGCCCCATCAGCAAACAAAATGCCATCATCACTGATAGAGCTTCTCCCAGCGGTAACTCGTTCCACTGTAATATTATTAGCTAGATCAAATGTTACATTATTGTTTTCCTCACCTTTTGTAATCTTAAGGTTGTCGCTTGCAGCCGACAAATCTACAGTATCTTGTACACCAACAGCTTTAGCATTTTTACCTCCAACAGATAGTGTCCAACCTTGGTCTACGTATTTTTGTAATGATTTTAACTGTGCAACATTAACGGCATCAGTGTCGCCACTACCAGCTGCCACTCCTACAATCTGGCGCGTTTTTTTTGATTTAGCATCACCAACACTCACTGCACCTAGCGTACTCGCCCATATCATGTCGTCAGAATCTGAAGGGCCTTTAGTTAAAGAATTATACCCGATAGCGCCAGCAGCAACATCAGCCACAGACTCGCTCCCAAGAGCAACACCCTTATGCTCAGTCGCTCTTGCATCTGAACCAATCGCTATCGAAAGATCTGTTTGAGCTTGAGCACCATAACCTATAGCAATTGCTTTTTGTCCACCTGCAAGTGATTTGTTACCGAATGCAATACTATCAACGCCTTTTGCTTTTGCACGCCCACCAATAGCAATCGTATTGCTTGCTACTGCTTCAGACGCAACCCCTATAGCAATACTTGCTTGTCCACCTGCAAGTGCAGCAATACCAAAAGCTTGTGATCCCCCAAACTTTGCAGTTGCAGCCGCTCCAAATGCTGTTGAATAATGCCCCGTTGCGGAAGATCCACACCCAGTTGCAAAAGAATACACACCATAAGCTTCAGGCAGAACATTTGAAAGACCACCGGTTGCTTTTCCCATATATCCCCCCTTACCGGTCAGACCATCATCAACCCAATTAAGCTGAACCTTCGCCCAGTTAAAAGGACGCTTGCCATTAATCTCTTTATTCATAGAAACTCTTTCATATAGTTCCTCTGCAGTGATTTGGTTATTAGTACCTTGATTGCTTCCACCACGATCAACAACATTAAACACACCACAGTAATCCTTATCGCCAGCTAATACAATACTGCCATGGCTAGCGTATTGATAAGACACGCTAGGACCACTTGTACTTTGAACTTTATCACCTGTTATCGCAAGATTTGCAGCAACCACAGGAGAAACACTCGACAAGAGCGCCGCTATAACTGTTCCCAATGAAACAGCTTTAATCAAATTTGGTGTTGTATATTTTTTCATAATACCCCCTCATAACAATAGATTAAAAACACAAAAAAGGTGTGTTCTAGAGCTTTCTTATTTCCCTTGCGTGTTCCTGCTTTTACAGCGTGTTTTAGGACATAAATAAAATTAAGACGTAAGCTGTTGTTTCTGCAACGCCTTTAGAGGGTAATTAGGGGTAGGTTCGTGAAAGTCAATTTGAGGAAGGTAAAAAAATACTTAATATTAGAATGGATTTCATTTTTCTATCAAAGGTTGTGTGTCGTTTTTAGCTTTGATCTCTTTGAAAAAGGTATAATTTTTGTGCCTATTGATCATCCGCTTAGGCATCAGTTTATTTTTCGTGAATAAGCTCTTTTATTTCATTAGAGGATTTATGAAAGCTTTTTACTAAAATGCCCCATCTATATCCTTACTCATGGTAATGTGTCTCGTTGCTGTATCCTATTTTACAAAAATACTCACTGCTACTTGTTCTTTTATTCCCTTCAGTTGTGAAAAATTCACTGCATCAGTATTGCTAGTTCCTTCTGCAACATTTGTTACTTTTTTACTTGCCGCATTAATATTACCGGTGGTTATTTGCGGGACATCAGTAATTACTAAGCCTGTTGCATCGACTTTTCTTTTCTCTCCTAATGTTATGCTTTTCAATGCTATATCATTAGCCAAACCAAATATGAGCTTATTTTCATCGTCCTTATCTCTTTTAACCCTGAAGTTACTTCCTCCCGATGAAAAATTCATTGTACTATCTAGCACCCATATCTTTAGCTGCCTCACCAGAAATAGACTGTTTCCACTCTTTTTTTCTTACGACTTCTTCTAAATCTTGCAACTGTCTCAGGTTCACCGCATCGGCAGATTTGCTATCAGCTGCTACGCCTATAATTTGTCGCGTTATGTTCTTACTAGGAACACCAATATTTACTGAAACTTTCGTACTTTTCCATTGAGATTAGGTGTTTTTAGCCAGTCCTTGCAGAACAGACGTATCCCCAAAAACGCCAGCAGTCCTACCGGACACAGAGTTGTTCTCAATAGCCCCCCATCAACCGTCACTTTAGAATAAGAACCTAAAGCGATACTTCCAACCCCATTTGCTTTTGAATAGAAGCCCATAGAAATAGCTTCTTGAGCAAATGCTTATGTACGGATGACCAAGAGCAATCGAACCATATTCTAAAGCTTTAGAAACAGCTGCTACTACTGTTGAATAATCACTCTTCGAAAGAGTATAATCATTTTCCCCGTGTTCGCTCTTCTTATTATATTCACTACCTATTGCAATACTGCTTTTCTCTAAAGCGTAAGCCATATTGCCTACAGAAACGCTTCATTCTTTTTCCGTTTGCGCTCCACTACCCTAAAGCAATACTTGTGTTTGGAGTACGTTGCATATCTGTAGATCGTTGCATTATAAAGCATACGTTTAAAACTATACGAAAATAAAAGCTAAAACTGTCTTCTTTTAATAAAGGGTATATTCGTATTTACATTTCTTGAAGCATTTTAATAAATCAAAATAATAGCAATCAATTTTTTAAATCTTTACCATTAAGGTCTTTTATTCTCAAAAAAAGTTGTCATAGGCTTTTTATATTCGGATTTTATATAATTACGGGTGTTTTATACATTTAGAATAGCTTTAGAGAACTCTGGAAGAAAGTAAAAAATTTGCCCTTTTCTTCAATTAAGAAAAAGGCAAATCAATTTTATGGATTTAGTCGTTTATTAGTTGAGTATCACATTAACCCCTGTACTTATACCCCAGTGACCTCCAGAAGTGGTAATTGACAAGTTGGAACCAATATCACCGTTCTCTGAAGTATAACCTGCACCAAAAGCAAAAGCAGATTGACTACGCCATAAACCACTACCAAATGCGATTGTTAATTTTCCAGGAATATCACTATAGCGTAAACCAGCTACTGCTAAACCAACAGCTGCTGCTTGTCTTGCCTCTTTTCGAACATCCTCAACAGCATAACTTAATGTCGAAAACTTCATATCCGTATACGAATTAGCCTCACTAACTCCATCTTTTACAAGATGAGAAACTTGCTCATCCGTATACTTATTGGCATTTTCAAGCACAAAATCCATCTTATCTTTTAATTGACCGCCATTAATCGCTTCTTTCGAATCCTTTTCAATCTTTCCATCGGCTACATTGGCTATTAATACTGGAGAACTTTCATCTCCACCAACTAAGCTAACTTTATTGGTCTTTTTGCCCGTTTTTTTATCTTTATCGTATTGTACAGATCCCTCCGTAACTTTATTTTCAATATCCTTGACCTGATCTGTAATCATTTGCTGAGTTTCCCAAAGCTGTCCTCCATTCACAGCTTCTTTTGAATCTCTGTCTACCTTGCCATCCTCTACATTGATAATCTTACTTGGACTCTTAACACCCTGAGCATCAACATGAGATGCATCATAGCTTCCTTTTTCTTCATTCCAATTCAGACTATTCGAAGAGGTACCTTTTTCAACTTCTTTTATACGATCGTTGATAGTGCTCATGCTGTCATTAACAACATCAAATGCTTCAGAGACATTATTACGCTCCTCTTTATCACCTTTCGTACCATCCTTATTAAAGACCTGAACGGTGAATTTTGGTCCTTGCCAGTTTCCTTCCTTATCATAACCAGCTCCTCCACCAAAATATGAGGCAAATGTCTGTTGAAGAGTATAAATCTGACCACCATTAATCGCATCAGTCGAATCTTCTGATATCTTTCCTTTCGCAAGGAACGTGATCTTGCTGTTTTCCTTTTTACCTTCTTCCTCATGCTGTGCTACAAACGCACCTGCATCATCACTCCACAACAACGCATTTTGCTCAATGTTGTCTGAAATCTCATTATGAAGATTCTTGAAAACCTTATTTACACCGGCAAACGCGGCTGCAATGCTATCATAATCCTCCTCTACAAAGCTTCCATCTTCTTGGAAAGTCATTATCTTGAAACCTGGAAGGACCCAGCCATCACCATCATACTTAGCATCACCACCAAAATACTTTGCTAGCGACTGATTCAGATCATAAATCTGTCCACCATTAACCGCATCACTCGAGCCTGATACTATAGAGCCAGCCGCAAGTGATGTGATCTTGCTTGCTTTTCTGTCATCACCTTTCCCATGCAGAGCGACAAAAGCTTTGTCACCATCGCTCCAAGATAAAGAATCTTGTGCAACTCCCTCTGAGACCTCCTTAATGCGAGCGTTCACATTCTTGATATTCTCATCAAGCCCTTTAAAGGCAGAACCAACATCGGTATGCGGTTTATCTGTTACTTCACCACCTTTATCAATACTAGATAAATTATAAGTTGGCCCTTTAAAAGCACCATCCTTAAATTCAGCATCTCCACCCAACAATTTTGCTATATCCATTGAAAGAATGTGAACTTGTCCTCCATTGATAACATCCGTTGAGTTTTCCGCAATCGATCCGGCGGCTACATTATGGAGCGCAACAGGTGTAGCATCCTTCCCTTTCCCAAAAGTTACATTTGTATAATCAGTTTGATTATCTGTTGTTTTATCGTAAAGAACAACAGAAGAACTATCCGACAGAAGGGTATCAGAAAGATCCTTCAAACCTTTATCAAATTGTTCTTTGTTCACAGCTTCATTGGCTTTTTCTGCTGCCTTTACACCAGAAAGAGTTCGATCCTTACCACCCTTGTTTGCGATATTGATTTCACTACCTTCTACTCCTTTACCAATGTTGATAACATCTTCATTTTTCGTAACAAGCAAATTACTGATTACATCGCTGATCGCAGTTTGAACCTTTGTGAAAAGTTTACCCACACCTGAAAATGCATCTGATACATTCTTATAGCTTGATTCAGCTTCAGTGCCATCATCATTGATAATTTTGAGCTTAAAATCAGGAACTTTCAATTCCCCATCCTTATATTCAGCGTCATCAGAAAAATATTTTGCAACCTTATCGCCCAGTGAATAAAGTTGAGAACCATTTACAGCATCCATCGATTCTTTCGTAATATCTCCTACAGCAAGCGATGTGATTTTACTTGCCTTTCTGTCATCACCTTCCCCATGCTGGGCAACAAAAGCTTTGTCAGCATCGCTCCAAGATAAAGAATCTTGTGCAACTCCTTCTGAGACTTCCTTAATGCGAGCATTCACATTCTTGATATTGTCATCAAGTCCTTTAAAGGCAGAACCAACATCGGTATGCGGTTTATCTGTTACAACACCTTTTTCATCAATATTCGATAATTTATACCCTGGTACTTTAAAGTTTTTTCCATCAAAGGATACATCTCCACCTAAAATTTTTGATAAATCCCCAGTAATTGTATGAAGCTGACCACCATTAACGGCATCTGTCGAATTTGTGCTAAGATCTCCACCTGCAAGACCTGTTATTTTTTTACCTGCAGCATCAATACCATCCGCTATTACTTTGGGACCATTTTCAATAGTTAAGCCCGTTTTATCTAAAGTGATGTCTTTTAATTTTACACTGTTCAATGTGACATCTTGTGCCAAATCAAATGTTATTTTTTTGTCTTTATTGTCTGTTGTATCACTATTTTTAATCTCAAAGTTTTTGCTTCCAGAAACCAAATTTAATATATCACCCGGCTGAAAGTTTGAAACAGCCTTATCATTAAGAGAAAGTGTCCACCCTTGTGCTACAAATTCTCTTAATTTTTTCAGCTGTGCAATGTTGACGGCATCAGTGTCTGCATAACCCGCTGCCACACCTGTAAGCTGTCGTGTTATCTTATTCGGAGTATCACCAACACTAAAAGCTCCTTGAGTGCTCTTCCATATCACACCATCATCCGTTGACTGGCTCCCTATGGAAGGATCATAGCCAACTGCGGACACTGAGTTACGAGAAACAGATTTATAACCCACAGCAACACCACCCTCAGGAAGTACTTGTACATTTGAACCTAATGCCATACTATTTTTAGCTGTTGCAGCTGAAAGTCCACCTAATGCAATACTATTTTCACCAGATGCATTTGCAAAACCACCTAATGCAATACTATTTTCACCAGATACATTTGCAGAACCACCTAATGCAATACCATTGTTAGCAGTTGCACTTGAAAGCTTACCTATAGCAATACTTTCTTGCCCACCTTTTCCCTCACTGGCAGCAATTGTAATGCTCTCCGTTTCGGCGTGCCATTTAAAGACACTATCATCGGCAGCTTTTTTAATCTCATTGTGAAGATTTACATAAGACTTACCCACACCCTCAAAGGCTTTGGCTACATTTGGAAAACTTTCTTCTTCCATCTCATTCGTCTCAGGATTTAAAGTTTTAATTTTGAACTCTGGATTATCCCATTGACCATTCGTAAATTTAACACCACCGCCTAAATATCCAGCTATATGGGTAGCTACAACATTCAACTGACTACCATTTACCGCCTCTTGTGAATCTGCACTAAGATCACCAGATGTAACGCCCATTACCTTTTTATTTCCAGCATCAATACCACCGGTGGTTATTTTCGGACCATCAGTAATCACTAAGCCCGTGGCATCGAAGGTATTTGTACCTGCTTTTAAGCTTGTTAACGTAATGTCTTCAGCCAGATCAAATTTTACTTTATTGTTATCTTCGCCCTTTGTAATATTTAGGTTGTTACTTCCTGCGGAAAAATCTACCGCGCTATCCATAAAAACGGTTGTAGCATTTTTATCTCCAACAGAGAATTTCCAACCGTTTTGTCTTACAACTTGTTCTAAGTCCTGCAACTGTCTAAGGTTCACTGCATCGGTAACATTAGAACCAGCTGCTACGCCTGTAATTTGTCTGGTTATACCCTTACTATAATCACCAAATGAAACTGTTCTCTCTTTTTCATCAGAACTATCGGTTAGAGAAGAGCCGATTGCAATGCTATTTTTAGTATTTCTACTACTACCAGCTAAAGCAGTTAAGCCGATAGCAATCCCTTGGTCAGCCTTCGTCTGCGCTACCTGCCCGAAAACAATAGCATCATGCGCTTCTCCCTGAGCTCGTTCACCATAAATAAGAGAATTACCCAAATCCTGACTGCTAGTTATCTGATCTCCCTTTACAACTCCTGGAGTTAAAGCTGCTCTTGTTATTTTTTTACTTCCAGCATTCATATCAATTGAACGTATCGAATCGCTGGTTTCTGCCAAAACATTCACTATAGGACTATAATCACTTACACCAGTAAGAGTTTTGGTTAAAAAATTTTCATAGTCATCAGCAGCACTTACCTTGGATGTCAAAGCAACATTCAGCGCTGTTAAATAATTTTCCTGTGATGAACTAGAAGAATCCAAATCATTCGAAAAAACAGGGGAAATACTGGCTAAAAGTGCCGCTATTGAAGTCAAGGATAGGACTTTAATAAAAGGAAAACGAGAAAATTTTAAATTGCTCCCTGCTAATTTTGTATATAATTTTTTCATAATGAACTCCCCAATGAAAGAAATAACTATAAACACAAAAAAGACACATTTAAACGCTATTAGGTCCCCTAAAATTGGTTTTTCTAAACGTATTCAAAATTTAGTACCTGACTGAAAAGATAGAGAAGTTGTGTTTTAGGTTTTATGGTTAATGCGTTTTGCTCTTTTACATTTCCTAAGAAAGTAAATTTTTTTGTGGTGATTGGTTTTTTTTTACCTTTAAACTTATTGGTTGTTTTTTGCAAGGGGTAGAGTTAATTTAGCATATTGTTTTATAGCTTCTTCCAGTAAAGTTGAAATACATTTGAATGGAGATTTTTGTCTTAGTAGAAAGCTTTTTAATAGATTTGTAGAGAGCAAAAGGTTTTTTTATCTGTAGAGTGCTACAGATTTTTCAGATTTAAAAATTAAAGAAGAAAATAATAAACTTATAATTTATGAAAAAACTCATTATCTTATTTTGAAATAAGAGGTTCATTTTGTTGAAAGCGTCCGGTTTTTCTGTTTTTTAAACCTGTATTTATCGTTAGCGCTTATCAATTTATATATTTTTTACATACGTAACAACAATTCACCCCTGCCTCATGAGACAGGGGTGAAAAGGAATTTTTATGTATTTTGTTTATTATCAATTCAATGTCATATTGAATCCCGCACCTACACCCCAGTGACCTCCAGAAGTTGTTGCGGATATGTTAGAGCGGTATTTTCCATTTTCTGAGGTGTAACCTGCACCAAAGGCAAATGCAGACTGACTACGCCATAAACCAGTACCAAATCCAACGCTTAATTTTCCAGGTGTATCATTGTAGCGTAAGTTAGACACTGCAAGACCAATAGCCGCTGCTTGTCTTGCCTCTTTTTTCACACTCTCAATACTATAGTTTAAAATATCAAACTTCATATCTGTATATTGCTTAGCCCGATCAACAGCATCATCAATCGCATCAATCACAATATTATTAACCCGTTGATCTGTATACTGCTTGGATTCATCAAGAATAATCTTCATCTGTTCTTTAGTATAATCATGAAGTTGACCACCATTTACAGCCTCTTTCGAGCCTTTTTCAATTTTACCATCAGCTACATTATCAATCAGAACAGGTTCACTGGCATCCCCCCCCGCTAATGTGATTTTATTGGTTTTTTTGCCGTTTTCATCTCTATCATAACGAACAGCATCCTCTTCAATGCCGTCAACTCTATTATTGATGTTATCAACTTTGGCATCAATATTGATAACTGTATCACCAATATCAGCAATCGTATTGGAAATGGTATCAACTCTGTTGGTAAGATGCTTCACATCTTTTTCGACACCAGTGACACGTTCATTGGTTTCCCAAAGTTGCCCACCATTGACGGCATCTTTCGAGCCTTTTTCAACTTTACCATCAGCTACATTGATAATTTTATTCGGCTTTCCATCGCGACCAGCATCATAGGCTTTTTCTTTATCATTCCACTTTAAAGCATCTGAATCGACCTTGTTGATGACATCATCAATACGGTTATTAATATTTGACATATTTTTATTGACGTCACCAAAAGCATCAGCGACATTATGATGCTCTGTCTCAACAGTCGTACCATCAGCATTGACTTGAACAATCTTAAAAGTAGGATCTGTCCATTTGCCATTCTCATATTTGGCACCGCCACCGAAATAATTTGCAAGTTGGTTATTCATGGAATAAAGTTGGTTGCCCGTAATGGCATCTGTTGAACCTTGAGCAATCTCACCATCTAAAAGATACTTCAATTTGCTGTTTGTTTTCTTACCATCTTTTTCATGACGTGCCACAAATGCTTCTTCCTCATCATCCCACAGTAAAGCATCTTTAGAGAAATCTTCAATTTTCTGGTTAAACTCATTGGATACATTCGTTAAGCGTTGATTCACATCTTGAACATTTTTATCAAGACCTGTTAAAGCATCACCAACATTGTAAAAATTAGCCTTCCCTACTTCACCACCTACAATAGCGGATAAAGTATATTTCAGCCCTTCAAAAGCACCGTTAATGAACTTTGCACCACCACCAAAAAACTTTGCAATATCTGCTGATATTTTATTAATCTGACTACCATTGATTGCATCGTTGGAATTTTCAGAAATGCTACCATCTTTTACGTTATGAAGAGCAACTGGTCCGTTGTTCTTATCGCCGCCCAAAGTTACACTACCATAATTAACACTATTATCGTCATTCTTATCATAGAGAACCGCAGCAGCAGTTACTGTCTCAATATCTTTAGAAATCTTATCTATGCTTTTATCAAGTTGGTCTTTGTTAACAGCTTCATCACCATTTTCTGCCTCCCGCACGCCAGAAATTCTACGTCCTGAACCACCAACACCTGCAATATTGATCTCAGTACCAGCGGTATCCTTACCAATAGTAATAATACCTAATGCACCTCCATCTTGCTTAACAAGACTATTTTTTACCACATCGGAAATCTTATTATCAATATTTGTGATAGAAGTATTAACACCTGTAAACGCTTCCGTAACATTATGATAGGTCTTCCCCTGAATAAGGAAAGCTGGTTCTACACCATTCAGTACATCTGTACTACCCCCAAAATATTTCGATGTATTTTGAGCGACTGTTTTAAGATTGTCAGTAACAGTTGTAACCTTCTTATCCGTAGCAAAAAGCTGTGAACCATTTACCGCTTGCGTTGATGTTTGAGAAAGTTCTCCATCTTTCACACCAGAAAGTGTTCTTTCTTGATTATCTTTATTTACAAGGCTGATTTCAGTACCACCAGTTGCTTTACCCACAGTAATAAGACCATCTTCTCCCTCCTGCTTTACAAGGCTATTTTCTGTTACATTGTTAATCTGATTATAGATATCCGTAATAGAATTATTGACACCTTCAAAAGCATCAGCGACATTATGATGCTTTTTCTCAACAATAGTGCCATCCTCATTACGCTGAGAAACTTTGAAAGTAGGATCTATCCACTCTCCATTCTCATAGCGAGCACCACCGCCAAAATAATTCGCAATCTTATCGCCCATCTTATAAAGTTGAGAACCATTTATTGCATCTGTTGAATCTCCTGAAATATCGCCATCCGCAAGGAACTTAATCTTACTATCTGTCTTCTGTCCATCTTTTTCATGAAGTGCAACAAATGCACTCTCAGAACTGCTCCACAATAAAGCATCTTTAGAGAGACCCTGAATTTCCTCAGTAAAATTATTGACTACATGTGTTAAACGACTATTCACATTTTTGACATTCGCATCAAGCCCAGTCAAAGCATCACCAACATTTTCAAAGGTTTTCTGTTCTACCTTACCATCTGCAGAAACGGTAGATAAATTATACTGTGGTCCAACAAAAACACCATTTTCAAATGAAGTACCACCACCAAAGAATTTTGCAATATCTCCAGAGATTGTATTAATTTGACTACCATTTACAGCTTCCATGGAGTCTTTGGAAATTTCACCATTTTTTACACCTGCAATGGTTCGCTCTCCCTCAGTACCTGTAATATCAATTTTCGTACCGCCTTTTTCAGCACCAATAGTGATAAGCTTCTGATCTTCTTTCCATTTAACAAGACTATTTTCTGTTACATTATTAATCTGACTATAAATATCTGTGATAGAAGTATCAACAGCAGCGAAAGCATCCGTTACATTGTCGTGTTTTGTATTCTGAACCATAAAAGTTGGTTTGATACCATTAAGTATATCTGTCTCCTTACCACCAAAAAAATCCACTATATTAGTAATATAACTAAACAGCTGATGGCCATTTATTGCTTCTGTTGAATCGGAACTAACTTTTCCAACTGCAACGCCAGAAATAATTCGATCCTTGCCTTCAGAGTTGGCAACATTTATTCCAATACCTTCTTTTTGCGCACCAATAGTGATAAGCTTTTCGTCTTCTTTCCATTTAACAAGACTATCGTCCGCCACTTCTTTTATTTTCTCTTCTACTGTCTTCAACTGGTTAAGATTAACTGCATCCGTACCCAAAATACCGTCTGCCACTCTTCTAATTACTTTATCGCCCGCATCAATACCGCCATATGTTATACTTGGACCACGTTTAATCACCAAGCCATTATCAGTTATAGTAACTTCATCCCCTACTTTTATTTTATTAACTTTAATAAGTTCGTTTAAATCAAATGTTACCTCGTTATTATTGCCTCTTACAATTTTGAGATTTTTGTGGTCATCCTTATCTGCAGCAGCTACAAACTTTACTGTACTCCCAGCTTTAACATCTGTAGCTTCTCCGTCTTCAACAGCAAGCTTCCAACCCGTTTTAATTCCCGCTGTAACATCTTTCAGCTGCTTAAAATTCACAGCATCGGTATCATCAGTTCCGTTAGCAACTTTTGTGATTTTTTTATTGTAAGCATCAATACCATCAACAGTTATGCTTGGTCCCCCATCAACAAACTTAAAGCCATCGTTGCTCATAATGCTGTTGCCTGTCGTGACACTCGTGAGCTTAAGAGTATCATTCAAAGAAAATGTGACTTTGTTATTGTCTTTTACAATTTTGATATTTTTGCTTCCATCCTTACTCGCACCAGCAACAAGATCTACTGTACTCCCAGCTTTAACATCTGTAGCATTGTTACCATCAACAGAAAGTTTCCAGCCATTTTCTGCAAGTGTCCTTACCTCTTTCAACTGTTCATAATTTACAGCATCAGTATCGCCTTCTGCCTTAGCTACTCCTGTAATTTTTTTATCACCAGCATTAATACCATTCAAAGTTATGCTTGGTCCATTACCATCAATAAACTTAAAGCCCTCATCACTCATAATGCTGTTGCCTGTCGTGACACTCGTAAGCTTAAGGTTATCATTCAAAGAAAATGTAACTTTATTACTGTCTTTTGCAATTTTTATATTTTTGCTTCCGTCCTCACCCGCATCCGCAACAAGATCTACTGTACTCCCAGCTTTAACATCTGTAGCATTGTTACCATCAACAGAAAGTTTCCAACCTGTTGCCATCCCTGCTGTAAAGTCTTTCAACTGTTTATAATTTACAGCATCAGTATCTTCTTCCCCTGCCGCTACTCCTTTAATCGTTTTATCACCAGCATGAATACCATTAACAGTTATGCTCGGCCCATTACCATCAGTAAACCCAAAGCCAACAGCACTCATAATGCTTTCTCCTGCTGTGACAGTCATTACCTGAATATCATCAGCTAGATCAAACGTGACAGTGTTATCTTTATCTTTTTCGATCTTGATATTTTTTGCACCGTTATTGTCAGCTGACTGAAAATTTACTGTACCATTTGGACCAATAGCCGTAGCATTTCCACCGTTAACAGCAAGCTGCCAACTCGTTTTGGTTGCATCTTGTACAGCTTTCAGCTGTTTATAATTTACAGCATCAGTATCTTTTTCCCCATCTGCTACGTTTGTGATCTTTTGCTTGGCTGCATCAATACCATCAATAGTCATGCTTGGACCATCATTACCATTAATAAAAAAGCCGTCTACAGTCATGCGTGAACCGCTTTCACCGTTAACAAAAAAGCCATCATCACTCATCGTGCTTTGGCCTGTGGTGACTTGCGTCAATTTAAGATGATCATTTAAAGTAAATTCAATTTTATGCTTATTATCTGCAGTGTTTTTTGCAATCTTTAAGTTGTCTTTTCCCGCTTCTTTTTCACTTTTCACTGAAAAATCTACAGTATTGCCTGAATTCACATCTGTCGGATCGGTATCGTTAGCAGAAAGTTTCCACCCCCCTCCCCCTGCTATGATATCTTTCATAGCTTTTAGTTGCGCCACGTTTACCGCATCAGTATCTTCACTTCCAGCTGCAACCCCTGTAATTTGTCGTGTTAGCGTACCATTACCACGACCGCCAACTTCACCAACGCTAAAAGCGCCTGTGGTGCTCTTCCATGCTATACTGGTTTTTGTTGTCCCTTTACCTGTTACAGGATCATAACCAGCAACATTCTTGTCTCTATCAGAGATAGCCCCACCACCTACAGCAACACCATCTCTAACAAGCACTTGCGAATTTACACCAATGGCAACCGAATCTTCTTTTTCAGCATAAGCTTGCGTACCTATAGCAATCGCATTTTCAGCATTCGCGATTACTTTTCTGTTAGGATCATTTTCTTCGGTTCTGTCAGAGCGCCTGCCCCCTATTGCAATAGCACCTGAAGCTTTAGCTTCAGCATCTGTACCTATAGCAATCGTATAACTCTTTTCTGCCTTTACCTTTGTACCTAAAGCAATGCTATTTGTACCTAATGCAGTTGCAAGCCCTCCAATAGAAACTGAAGATTTGCCCGATGCTTCTGAGCCTACACCCATAGCAACACTTGCTATACCACTTGCAAGTGCGGAAACACCAAAAGCTTGTGCACCCCCTGCCTTTGCTGTCGCACCTGCACCAAATACGGTTGAATAATTACCCGTCGCTGCAGATCCACAACCCGTTGCAAAAGAATAAACACCATAAGCCTCAGGCATAGCACTAACGATACCGCCAGTCGGTGTCCCCATATAACCTTTAGTGGGATCACTTAATGTCCCATCACCAGTCCAAGTAACCTTTTCAGTGGTCGTGCCGTAAGGACTACGACCTCCAAAAACTTTCTCACCAATAAATCTCTCATATTGTTGCTCTGCGGTTATTCGTTGACTTTCACCAACTCTCTCTTGTTGTTTGCCGCCACGACCAATAACGTTGTCTACACCACAGAAATCATCATCACCAGCCAACACAACACTCCCATGACTACCGTGTGGATATGCAACACCAGTACCAGTTGTACTTTGACTCGCCCCTCCTACTATCGCAAGATTCGCCGCAAAAACAGGAGAAACACTCGATAAGAGTGTGGCCATTACCGTACTAAGAGAGACAACTTTAATTAAATTTGGTGTGGAATATTTTTTTTTCATAAGAATCTCCTCCTACAGAGTTCAACATCATCACAACGCGCGAAAACACACATGGCAAAACCCTTAGTTTGCGCACTTCAAAAACCAATAAATCAAGACAAAACTCCCCCCTACGATACCGATACTTATCCGGCATCGACCTAAAATCTCTGCAACAACATCGAATCTAGAAAAGTCCCCAACCCTTTTAGCTAGAGGGATTCAAGCTAAAAAATAAATAAAAACACAAAACTTTGAAAATATACTGTTATCTCCATTCAAAAATACTGCGATTTATCTCTTAACAAAAATAGTTTCACTAAAGAGCAATTCTACTTTTCAAATAAAGCGCATCAGAAGAATGGCAAGAGTGTAAAAATTATTTTTTATAAATTTATAAAAATACTTCTCAATAAATTAGCTGTTCTTATAAGCACAAATTTATGATTTTTTAACTTATAGCATAATGTAATAATGACGATTATCATGATAATCTCACTTTTTGTTGCGAGGTAAACTGTTTCAATATATTATACATCTCTTTGAAAGAAATCTGTCTTAAATATAATGATGCACGCTCTGTAAAAAGTTTTAACGTGCTCATCTTATCATCTTCATAAAAAGACAAAAGCGCGCCTATAAATAGTCTTTCGTTCTTCTCTCTTATATATCTGTTACCCTTCTATAGGAACAAAACATCGTCATTGTATTTTCACTATTGTATAAATTTTTTAATATCACAAACCGAAAAGAAGCTGTTTTCTAAACTCTTTCCTCTCACAGAACCCACTGTATTTTCACTGTTGTCCGTATCTTTTCTTCAACCAACAAATATTTCAGGAATGGCACTATATTAGCTTCTTTTTGAATCAATTTTGTTTGTATTGCTACCCGTCGTTCTTTTTATGAACCGTTTTATTTTTAATCAGAACAGTCTATTGATTTATAATGATAGTTTCTCGTTTTTCAGATCGAATAAGAGACTCGAAGATCGTGAGATCTTCACATTCCAAACTTGGTTATACAGCAGAAAATCAAAAAAGTTTTATTTTTTTTAAAGGCTGTTCATTCGTATCTTATGAAATTTCTAGATGTGCTTTTCAGTTTCGATTTTACGCTTTAAATGTAATTTTAAAAGTGGCAAAGTGGCTTCGACTTCTTCTATATCATTGAGGTTTTGAATAAGCTCTTGCAATCTTCCATAAAGCTCTGCTGCTAATTCCGCAACATCTTCAGGAGAAAGTGTTATTTTTGCATCATGATAGGTCGTATAAGCTAAATGTCCAAGCTTTTTCATCAGCCCAACAGGTATCGCCTGCGGTTTAAAACCAGCTGCTTTTGCCTTTGCCATATCTGAAAACATCTCGCCATTTCCCGTTACTAGCCAATCTAATGAAACACCACAAATTTCTTGATATTTGGAGAGCGCAGAGGCTGTAGGCTCACTTATACCAGTTTCATAAGTTCCTATAGAGCCAGCAGTGATACCAAGATGTTCAGCAAACTGCTTACGCTCTGTAAAACCAAGAGCGTGACGCACTTCACGAAAACGTTTTGCCAACTCAGTTTTAGGTTTTGCTTCCGGACGAGCCAAAAAAACACTCCAAAATCAATATAATTGCTGACTAAATAATTATATTGATTTACATCTATCATTACTGCCCCTTAAGAAGAGCAGTTATCACATACATAACCCCACAAAAACGGATGTTACAGCATCCATTCAAGCAGGAGCGAAAATTATGACAATTACAAAAATGCAATCGCCGTGGTATTTTTCTGAGCTGCGCCCCTGTAATATAACCTTGGAAAAACTCAAGCCTATCAGAGGCTATTTTCCAGAGTCAAAAACATTTGGACACAGGCCAATGAAAAAACTAAATGCGCCCCTGCCAACTCTATCAGTTTGCATGCCAAGCCAATTCTTGCCAACTGCTTTCTCAAAAGTTGCAGTCATATTCTTTCAAAAGCAAAAAGCCTAATACGATTCTCTTCATTTCATGCTGTGTAATATACCACTGAAATCTTATTACAAAAATATGCTAATGCATTTCCCATAGGTTTTTATAAGGTAAAAAGTTTATCAATGTCTAAAAATCAATATAAAATAGGCAAAATAATTGGTATTCTACAAAAAATGAGATTATCACTCGTTATTAAAAAGTTAGACGTTTACAAACCCTGTTTGCTTATTTTATATATTAATAGCACTGATTTAGCTGTAACTGGCAATAGAGATTTCAGGGTGTTTGGTTTATCGTCAGAATACTCTTCCTCTACGCATATTAAAAGCCTTTTGGCAATGTATTTTAAATGCTATAAATTCTATAGTAAACACATTGCCATCCATATTTACAATTGGGCGCTTCAAAATCTTGGAGTAATAAAATCTTTAATAGGCTTTGATTTAAAAGCGCGTATTTTGCAGAAAATTGACAAAACCATGAGGTTCGTATACATGGCAATTCTAAGTGATGATAGTGGAGTGATACTTAAAAAAGCTGCATGGAAACCCGCAACGTTGAGGAATTAAGCATGACCTCTTTATGCGATAAAGAATTATCTGATACACTGGTTGGTCTTTATGACGACTATCAACGCGGTTTCGACATTGGAGAAGAGCTTAAACTGTGCGTGGATTTGGCGTTATCTCTTGAATTGGAACTCAGTATTCACCGTTTAAGTGAAACAGATGCTGTTTTAAAAAAAGAGATTGTGCAAACCTTGCATCGTCGTAGAAATACTCATTCCAATGAAGATGAAATTGATACAATTTTTCATATGGATTTTGAAAAACAAAAATAATACAATACTCTCCCCATATGATACGATATTACCTCATCGCTTTACTTTCTGCTACGCTTAGACAAAAAACTTTCAAGAAGATTTAAAGTGTTACGTTTTCGTCTTCTTAACAACAGTGAGATGAATTAAAGAAACGCATCAATTCTTTTAGATCATTATCAAAAAATAGAGAGTATTCTCTAGCATACATCAATTTATGCTTTGTTCATTAAGCACCAACTTTTACATTTTCTCAACTCTCCTTTAAAAGCAAAATGTGAAATGTACTGCAGCGTAAATATTTATAAAATAGCGTATGTTGTCCACACTTAAATGTAATTTATTGTTTTTCATGTTTATAAAACAGCACTATGAGTATTCCAACAAACGCAACAATGCTTTGAAAAAAATATATCGATTGAGGTGATATGCTACTGTTATCGCTTGCCATAATGAGATAGACTCCGAGGATCAAGCATCCAGAGATACCATTAAAACTTGCCTGCAATCTTCCTTGGTATTCAGGATCACAAGAGAGTTGTGATAAAGAAATCGAAAGAGCCCAACTCGAAAGTCCAAATCCAATCATAAAGTAAACAGGAAAAACAACAAAATTGTGTGTATTAACAGATAGAATAGCAAGGCCAATAGCCATAAAAGCTAATAAAATGGCTAATGTTTTCCTTATGGATAAAACTTTACAAAGAAGTGGTGAAAAAAACGCACCTGTCAATACACCCATAGAATAAAGCACCTCAAATATTGCAAAGGTCCTGTTATCCGCATGTAAAACCTCTTGTATATAAGGAACGAGAATAACAGGAACGGTCATCAAAAGAGTCATAATAATCATCTGGCTTATATAAGGTACAACAAGAGCTGGATTCTGTTTAAAATAATGAAGGGATGCTGTATAATTTTCCCACCAATTTTGCTGGTTTTGTTTTTTAGATCTTCGGTTTTTAGGTACCTTCATTGCAAAATTAAATAAACCAGCAATGATAAAGAATATACCACCTATTAGAAGAGTTCCTTTTGTTCCTGCATAGGACAGTATAAATCCACTTAAGCCCATACCTACGATAGTGCCAAGTTCATAAACCATATCGATGGTTGCATTTGCATTGATGAGCTGTTCCTTCAGCACAATACTTTGAATTAAAGAAATAGCTGATGGCATATAAAAAGGGATAAAAATACCCAAAAGAGCAGATAAGACCATCAATTCAATTTCTATACCAAAATGCCAAAGCATTACCCAGCTTACAATTACCAAACCTCTCACAAGATTTGAAATAATAATCTGCGTTTTACGGTTATATTTATCTGCCAATATGCCAAAAATAGGCGCAAAAATAATGCCAGGCGTCCAAAGAAAAAGCATCATCAACGCTATACCACGGATTGAGCCCGTCTGATTGTAAGCGAGCCATGACAATGTAATATAATTTAGTCCACTTCCAAATGTAGCAAATAAGCCGCTCAAAGTAAAATAGAGAAAAGTTCTATTTTCAAATAAAGCAATGCGTTCCTTCAAATTTGAAGTGAACATAAATTATCCTCTAAAATGAATACCAGTCGATATGCATGATACATCCTGTTTAAAAACAGGCATTCTTACAATTTTTATTTTAGATCATTAAATTTAAGAAAGCAAAATTTCTTTTTTGAGGCTTTTACAATCTTTGTGCTGTTTTATGATTAATTCTTCTATGAAAACGGAACATTTATGGACAAAAACAAAATTAATATTTTATGTGCGTTTTATTCAGAAGCTACACCTTTATACATATGTGAAACAATTTTACGGTATGGAAGCTTCACTCACATTATTGTCCTTATTATTCTGTGCACTAAAATATGCTCGAGTATATTCCTCCATGTCGTTCTTCTATCACCACACTTCGTCTCTAAAAGAATAAACATACTATTATCCTCACAATAAATATTGCTAATTTTTCTACTCCCCTTCTCTAAATCTTTTAAAACAAGCCCATTACAGTTAGTTTTCTAATTAAAATATATAACGTGATATTTTTCCTGAGCAGTTAAATTATTGCAATCACATCTCTAAAGTTTCAGATTTAGAGTAAGAATACATAAAGGAGGATTTATCGTGGATAAATTGATTAATAAATGATTTTATTCATAATCAAAAAAACTTATCTATATGATGTCGTATTTGATGATGAATTAAAGAAACAGGAGTAGTTCCATCAATTGTTATAAACCGCTCATCTATTTCCGATAAAACTTTGTATACTTTGTAAATTTTTTCAATAAAAGAGAGTTTTTCTTCATATTTTAAGTTTAAACTATCCCTTTTCTGCAACCGTTCCAGTATAGTAATGGGCGGTAAATGAAGATAAAATGTAATATGAGGTCTTGGAATAGATTGATTTAATTTAACGACACTTTCAACAGAAAGCTCTCGAGCATAAAAATAAGCAAGACTAGAATAAACATATCGATCGCTAATTAATAAATTTTGCGATGACGTTAAGGAAGGTTCAATAATTTCAAGCGTATATTTGCGTCTATCTGTCGCTGATAAGAGTGCTAAAAGCAACGGATCAATTGCTTTTCCATTATCTAAGTAATCTCTAATTTCTGGATTATTTCTATACCAATAACTGGGTTGAAAAGTTTGTATTATATGTTTTTCTGTTGAGTAATGGCGTGCAATTTCTTTTGTTTGTGTTGTCTTACCACTCCCATCAAACCCGCATAAGACAATAAAAGAACCAGAAAATTTCTTTGAAGACCACATGGAGTTATAAACTTTTTTATCAAGATACATTTTGTCTATATACTTTCCATAAGTTAAATTGTTTTATATCTGAAATCTCTTAATGTTTAATAAGGTGTTTTTTAACTCGTCTCTAAACAGAAAAACACAATACTCCCGCATTTTGTATAACTTATTAACTTTATGATAAATGGCGGTATATAGACTTAGTTTTAAGATAATGTTATATTTTAGACAACTTAAAATGAGATTAAGTATTTGTAAAAAATATATTTTTTTGTTCACACTCCATAACCTGTCATTTTTTGACGAATTCTAGTAGAGTTTCTGAGGATTACTCCTATAGCGTCGTGTAAGTGTATAGAAATGAGTTCGATCTCAGTATATTATTGTCCCTTAAGAGCTGCTACTAGATTGCGCTCCATAGGAAGATAATGAAATCAACTCTATCTTTTCTCAAACCACTGCCCTCGCTATAAGCATTTGATATCCGATCCCGTCAAAAAGCAGCAGAGCAATTCTTGGAAAACATCGCTGAGATATTGAAATATGCCTAGCAAAAGCGTTTGAATCAAATGTTTCACTATATTTTTCGGTATATTCATAAACTGAAACTAAGAATATTATAATAAGACCTCAAACAACGACGACGCCCAAATCAGCCGTAATAAAGCCTCCTAAAACTGAACCAATAATACCTTCTCCCTATAAAAAGACTACTATGTAAAGGCTTTAATACAATACCTTAGCGCTAATGCCATAAATGTTTCTGATAGATAACGAAGTTTATTGTCACAACAACATCTAACAACGGTCAATAGAAAAACCTAAACCTTGAGTATAAATGGAGGAAATCTTAAGAGTGCAAACACAGCCCTCCCAAGAACATAGCTATACTGGTCATTTAGCGAAGAAACTCCTCATTGGAAAAGCAACTCACAAGAGATACAGTAAAAATACCAACCGCCTCCGCTCTCAGTTTCTCCAAAATTAGCTATCGCTATGAGAAACGTTATCGTTCAAATCTGTATCATGCTTCTATCGAAAAAACTTGACATGCCTAACAACATATATATTAGCTTTTTGTAAAAATGTATAATTTATAGCATGTGTATTTAACATGGGGGGATAATGTGCACAAACAACTGATGTTTCGGTTTTATGGGCTTGTTGTCCTGCTGTATCTTTCTGATATGGTTTTATTTTTAAGTAATCTTTGGAATGCTTATCGCATAACATCCTCATCGGTTTTCCTGGGCGTAACCATGGCTTTGGGCACCCTTATGCCCTATCTTTTGAAAAAAAGCGGTCTTGTGCGCATTAAAGCCTCATTGCGGTTGGTCGATTTATACAAAAGGCGGATCATTATCTATAGCCTTCTTTTATTGATTGCTCTTTTCCATTACGCTGATTCCCCCTTTGGTTTTATCGCTGTCTCTATCTCTATCGGCTATCTCTCTTTGATTACCTTAAGCACACTCGAGACTTATAATACTAAACTAGCACTTAGTGGTTATATTAGCGCCCAAAAGGCTTCCCGCATTATGCAAACAGTGGTGCAAATTGGCGCATTTTTGGGAGCAGCACTAAGTGGTTATCTCTTAGAAGCGACCAGCCCTCGAGGGGCAGCGGCTGAAATCGGTTATAATGGTTTGATTGTGACACTTTGTGTGTTTGACATCATTATAAGCCTTATAGCCGGATATATTATATTTTGCGATGAATACAACGCTACAGATACCACAGCACTTGCAACTGGTAAGAAGCCAGCACCTACACCGCAAGCGGATGGACTCTCCCGTGAGCTTAAACTTTTATGCGTCTGCATAGGACTTATTGGCTTTCATATTTGCGCTTATAATACGCTGGCAACCATTCTTTTTCAGAGTGTGAAAAATTTTGGCTCTGAATACTATGGGCTTTGCAGTGCGGTTGCGGGCATGGGCGCTTTTTTGGCTGCTTTTATCAAAATCCCTCGTTTTGAATTTATTCTCCCAGCCCTTATGTTGAGCGTAGCTGATCTTATTTTTAGCACCACACAATCGCCCTATTTGGCTGTGGTCTTTTGCTTTTTTATTGGCTTTTCAATGAATACCATGCGAATTAATGCCCGCAAACATACGATTGAAGCGACCAAAACAGAGGCTCAAGCAGAGCTGGTGGGAAGCTATAGCGGCATGCTTTATACTCTCTCCCAGTCGGCAGGTTATGTCATTCTTGGTCTTCTTACAAGCTCTGCCCTTATGGGTCCTCAAGCAGCTGTTTATCTTCTGCCCCTTATAGGGTTGATAATCTTTATTTATGTTCTTTTCCTTTTATTACAGCGGAACAAAGTATGAGAAAACCTATTCTTATTGTCGACCCTTTCTCCACGGGTGCCCTCTATGGCCCTGCTTTGCAAAAATTAGGCTATGCTTGTTATGGTCTTGTCTCTCAAGCAGCTCCTTTTTCACACTTTATGCTTTCTTATCAGGGAAAGGGCATGGCAGAAGCGAAGCTTCATAGTGTAGATGAGATAAAGAAACGTTTTCCTATCGGCACGATAGAGGCTGTAATAGCGGGTGCCGAAAGAGGTATCTATTGTGCAGAGCAATTGGCGGCTTATTATGGTTGTCTTGGGAATAACCCCTTGACTACCGATTGGCGACGGAAAAAAGCAGCGATGCAAAAACGTCTTTGTGAAAATGGTTTATCTTACATCCGATCAAAAATTCTTACAAAAAACGATTGTACTCTCGATGGCTTTGAAAGCCACAGCGGCTATGTGGTAAAGCCAAATGATTCTGCAGGGAGTGATGGTGTTTTGTTTTTCTCTAATCTTGAGGAAGTAGTAACGTGGGCCTCTGAAATCAACTGGAAGAAAAAAAATATTTTTGGCGCACCTAACGAGGCCTATTTGCTCCAAGAAAGATTGGAGGGAGAGGAATACATCGTCGATGCCGTTGTAAAGGGAGAGGCTATAAAAATATGTAGTTTGTCACGATATAAAAAAGGTATTCATAATGGAAGTACTTTTGTTTATGAAACGCTTGATGTGCTTGATTCTCAAGATCCCTCTTATGCCTCTCTTATCTCTTATGCAAAACAATGCATTCGCGCGCTGGGGATTGAATATGGACCTGCGCACATGGAAATCATGCAAACAGCTCGTGGTCCAGTGATGATCGAAGTAGGAGCCCGCCTCCACGGAGGAATTGCACCCACCTTGTTCGCGCATTGCTATGAAGATGGTTTACTTGAAAGCTCCGTTAACCTTATTGCAGGCGTGTTTTCGCAAACCCCAAGTCGCTTTAAGAAAAAAGGGCGTATTATCTTCCTTATCAACGAGATCGACGGTCATATTATAAAAGATGTTAACGTATGGCGGCAAAAGCTTCATTCTTGGGAAAATGTGATTCATTTTACGCTTTTTTTTAAAGAAAACGAGCCCCTCCCCCTAACCATCGATTTAAATACCTGCCCAGCTATTATAGCAATTTGGGGACACAATGATGATGAATTATCAGCTTTGGAGAGGATCATTCGTAGCAATTTCCTATAAAATACAACAATTGGGAGGAAAACATGGATTCAGCAGCGCAAATAATTGAAAATATAGACAAATATTAAAAATGGAAGCAGATCGTTTTTAAAGAATTCGATGCAACCATGAATAACACAATTAGACCTTTTCCCTGCCTATTCGGTGTAAATGGATACTCAAAAAATATGCTTAGATTTGAGTTCTACAACAAGCTGACTTCAAAAAATATGATGGAAGACATGATAACTTATTGCGATAACTATAAAAGTTTTGGAAAGAACACATCTTTTGTTGCATTCGAGGAGCCTGCCCCCATACAAAGTATCGAATTTTATAGAGAAAAATTCTGGTCTATACTTAAAGATTTGCGAGATTTTGACAACCGAGAATGGCCTAAGCATATACCAAAAAATATGGACAATCCTCTATGGGAGTTCTGCTTTCATGGGGAGCCTACGTTTATAGTTTGCAATACCCCATCCCATATAAACAGAATTAAGTAAGTTCTCTATTTATGTTAACTTTCCAGCTTAAGTGTTTTTTCTAAGTCTTCTCTCTACAGAACAAAATGTATTCTCGTTGTAGGAAAAAGGACTGAACCTTTTTATATTATCACAAAATCTCCTTATTTTAAGAAAATATAGCAAACTCCAAAATAGAGAATGGACGCAATATTTTCTGCAAGGCAACACTATTGAATCCCTACCTTTCTCATATCATCTAATGAAACACGATAATGACTAAGTTTTCTAAAATTAAATTAAATAAAAATATTTATGATATATTAAAAATGATACTGCCAAAACAAGGCTCGATAGAGATTCAAAGGGATTTTCCAAAAAATACATAGAATGCAGTGTGTATGTATAAAACTTCTCAGGATGATCGTGTTAATAGCAATGTTTAGGGAAGCCTTTTGGGGAAAGATTTTACAGCAATTATGAGTATCTCTAGAATGAAAAGCGCTGACTTTTAGAACAGAGAGAAACATTGATTATAACAGTTTATTAGGCTAAACGCAGAATATTTATCCTAATAATGGATGGTTAAATTATAACGGGATAGGTTTTTGATAATCATAAAGAAAAAGGTAGAGAGCGTGTTTCTTTTAGTTAAGAAAGAGTGTTGCTCATTTTTTTCTAAAAGTAAGTAAATTCAAAGATAATTTTTTGTTCTTGTAGTGGTGAGAAAATAATTGTCGAAGTCAATGAAGGGGAGATTCCAATAGATTGTTACAAAGTTTAATAAAAGTTGGAATACTTAAAAATTCTTAGTTCCTATGATGATTTAAGAATACCAGATTAGGATACGGAGAATTCAAGAGCTCAAAACTTTGTGATAATATTGGTTTAGAATTACATCTTGTTCATTCAGACGAGATGAGCCAATTATTATATGTCACAGAGACATATGGGTGGAAAATTTTAAAAAAGCTTATCCAGAATCTGACTTAAAGGTTATTGGAACTTTAGTAGTAAGATTGGCTTGGTCTCATGTTTCTCAAAAATTAGCAACCAATCTTGTTGTGACTAGACTAAATTTGGAAGATCTGCTCACTGAGCGTTTTTATAATATTATTGAAATGATAAAAATATTAATATCTCTTCTTGTCTCGGACATGAAGCCGGTGCTATTTGTATTTATTATCCGTTGCACCATTGTCCGAAATATATTTTAAGTGGTTGTCACTTGAAATATGCCTTGGAAAATTATTTGGCAAGAGAGCGTACCTATATGTATTGGAAAGTAATTTCCTATTATTTGTCTCAATCTATGGGTACAACGCTGCCAAGTATAGAATTCATGCTGACAGATGACTTTCAAAAAATAAGTGCCTATAACGCATTTGAACTAAACTTTTATGAAAAACTGGAATTTAGTACCGAACCATATTCGACAATGGAGAAAATCATAAAATGGCTTGAGTCTCTGTTTAAGAGGGGGGAGGCTATTGCGTAATTCTGTTTTTCTTATGATTGTGATTGGTTGTTTGACGAGTTTTTGTGCTAGTGGTGTATTATCTATCGGCCTTTCTTTATTACAATTCCAAGATACAACTGGAGAAGCATCTGCTGCTTTAAATGTCGTTAATTTAATCGCAATTGGAATTGCTGGCTTATGTTTGGGAAACGTGTTGGTGCACTATCAAGGCTTTATAATTGGGTTTTATAGCCAAATTATTTGCGCTTGTTTATTGTCTTTCTTATTATTTATGAACAATCCGGTACTTATTTTATTTGTATTTTTTTTACTTGCTCTCTTGATGGGGGCTGATAACCCAAATAACAATAGTGCCTTGAATCAGCTGGTTCCAGCTCCCAAACAAAAAGCTGGAATTTTTGCATTTTACACTAGTTGCTGTCAGTTTTTTGTTATTATATCCCCATTGCTTATATATTTTATAATTGCGCATTTGGGGCACAAAATAGCCATAGCCTTTATTGTATTTATCTATCTTTTGAATGCCTGCTTATGGTTTCGTATAAAGTCTATACAACAACTAAACAGAGCAAAAGAGCTATTAAAAAAGCCATCTCAAAAAGCTTATGGAGTTGGGTTCAGGTGCCTTTGGCGGATTTCTGCGTTGCGTTTTTTAACGATTAATCGTATTTTGAATAATTCTCTCTATACGGGGCCTATTGTTTTATTGCCACTTGTTCTTGCTTCTATAACATCAGATAATATAAAATTTACAGCTATTCAAAATTCTATTTTTGCTTTGTCAGCACTGGGTTTTGTGATCAATGGTCTTATCTCATCTTATTATTTACGGAAATTTCCATCTTTAATTCGTTTTTTTGTATGGGGGGCACCGGCTTTTGCCGTGATCGCAATCTCTTTTGTTTTATATTTAAATTTTACTCAATATTCCCTTTATATTATGGGTTTTTTATTAGGTATTGGGCAATTTTATTTTAGGATATCGGGAATAACAATTGGACAAGCTATCACACCTAGTGAAAATTTAGCCGAGGTGATTTTGGCAGGCGACGCCAGTGTACGCATCATAACAGCTTTATTTTCTATTGTGCTTTTATATGCAGGAAATTTTTTTTCATTTTCTATATTATACATCCTATGTGTATTTATAGGCTTTTGCGCCCCTTTATTTATTTTGCACGGACTATCTATTTACATACAAAGCTTAAAGATAAAAGAAAGCGCCACATGAATGATATTCAATTATTACGTCAGCCTTTTTTTGATTATCGTATAGATAAAAATTTTGTACAAATATTCATGACATTAATTTTAAATAAGCACATTGCGTGAGAAAAGCTGAGGTGTTCGTTACCTCTCATGTGGATAAAACGCATTTAGCCCGTTAAGCAACGAAATTGCAAATAGCACTATGATCACCATTAATTCTAAAAGCTCTACCAGAAGTTAGTGATAATGGCAAAAATCCTTTAATGATATTTGAAGAGATCGTTTATGCTAGATCAGGTTATCTCAAGATCGAGAGGAGAGGAGCTTAAAAAGTGTAAAATTCATGGAAATTCAACAACAATTTCTAGTTGTACATAATGACAGGTATAGATTGGCGCGAACTGGTCAATTGCAACAGCAAAAAATCCTGCAAATGCTGAGCTTTTTAAACTATGTCATATCAAGCATATGAAAGTTCGTTTTAAATTAATGGCGGAGAGAGAGGGATTCGAACCCTCGATATGGTTTCCCATATACACGCGTTCCAGGCGTGCGCCTTCAACCACTCGGCCATCTCTCCAGAAGTTCGCACTATACCCAGAAAGAAATAACGTGCAAGTCTAAACTATACATTCAAAACCCAAAAAACAAATTCATTTATTAAAGTAAGAGCTTTTATCTGTTGAATAACAAGCACATCCCTTCTTTTTAAGAAAAAACTTTTTTCGTGGATAGGTTTGTAGAATACAATAATGAGAATAAAAAGATTGTCACCAGTTATAAACTTTCATGCTCATTTACGCACTTTCTGCTTCACAAAAAAATACTTCTCTTAAAATTAGCATACAGTCCATAGTTTTACACAACCAAATAATTAAAATCACTTACTTATACGTCATAGGAAGGGATGGTATGTGGGGGAAGAACATTTTAAGAGAGGATAAGCGGCTCTTATGCATTTTCTTAAATAGCACGAATTTTTGCAACATTGAGAGCTGTAAAATAGTGTGATGGTATCAGTTTTCTCTTTCATAGGATTACATAATAAGCCCTATTCTAAATCCTCTATTCAATTTCACACTTCTATATTTAGTTGATACTAAAGAAAATAAAATTCAGAAAAAAACTTTGCATTTTTAATTTAATATGTATGAATATATTTTATTTTCTAAAATGAAAAAATAGTCTCATTTTGATCAAATACAAAATCATAAAAATGCAAACCTGTTTTCATTTTTACCATATATTTTTAAATTCAGCGTTACAGTTTTCAAAATATCTAAAGTAGTCTCCATTATTTAAAAAAAATTACGTATTACTTCATACTTTTGATTATCGCATTCTTTAAGTGGGATATGGTCTCATAACAAAACAGAATACTCTAAAAATATATTTTCTTTCTCATCCACACGTTTGTTAAAAAACATCTCTTAAAGCTTGTCACATCTACCTCATACGGTGTCTATGAGTGGTATAAAATCTATTGGATAGCATCATCTTTTCTTAAATAAAAAGGAAAAGCCAAGTACGATCACGCTATTTATCCCCTAATGTTGCAACATCCCCTGCTATTTAAGAGAATGCATAAAAGGCATTTATTCTTTCCTAAAGTGTTTTTATCCATACATTACTCCTCCTTGTAATGTATAAAAGAATAATTTTTATTAATTTAATATAGAGAAATTTAAAACGAAAAAACCTTACGATATTTAGAGTTCTCATTATGTAAAACGATAAATTACCATTATAAATTAATATGTTGTTAATAATCGTCTTAAAGGATAATGTTTTACAGCACTAAAGATCTGATTACTCTGCAAAATGAGCTCGTTCTTTTCCCTTAATGTTCTTTATCACCTTATATCCTTGCTTAGAGCACGTACAGCTCGTGCAGTTTCACATTGTAATGCTTTTTGTGCTAAAATTTTCATATCTTCAAAACTATGAGTCTGTAAACACGCCTTTACTGGAGAAATATCGCAAGATATCATAGAAAGCTCATTAATTCCCAATCCAGTCAAAATCATTGCACCAAAAGGATCTCCAGCCATACCACCACATACACTAACCCAACACTTATGTTGTGCAGCTCCCTGAATAGTCTGATAAATCATACGCAAAACTGCTGGATCAAGGCTATCAGCTTCAGACACAAGGTATGGATTTTGCCGATCAACAGCCATTGTATACTGTGTTAGGTCATTGGTTCCAATTGAAAAAAAATCAACATGGGCGCTTAATACATCTGCCATAATGGCCGCTGCTGGAACTTCGATCATAATACCAAGTTTTAATTTTGGTGCATCAACATCGTTGCGGATTTCCTCTGCAATCTTTTTTATAGCGACAATCTCTGAAACAGACATGACCATCGGAAACACAATCCATAGATCTCCACCCTCTTTTGCCGCTCGATATAAAGCACGTAATTGAGGCACCAAAAGATCACGTCGACGTAACAAAAGCCGCGTTCCTCGAACACCTAAAAAAGGATTGTCCTCTTTAGATAAATGTAAATGCGTAACCTGTTTATCTCCACCAATATCAAGTGCACGAATAATTAATGGCTTATCTCCTACAGCTGTAATCATCGCCCGATATATATTAAATTGTAGCTCTTCATCCGGAATATATGGATTCTCTAAAAACAAAAATTCCGTGCGCATGAGTCCAACACCTTCAGCCCCTAAATCAAGCGCAACAGGAACCTGATTTGCGTAGTTGACATTAGCCATGATACGAATTCTTTGACCATCTGTCGTTTGCGCTGGTAATCTACATGCATTTATTTCACTGACACGTTTTTGCGCAACAGTATCAATATGCCTTTGAGCATCTTCAACGTCTTCAAGCGTAGGATTAAGGTAAATAAACCCGTTATCGCCATCAATAATAGCCTGAATATCAGACTGAATTGCTAAAATATCATCACCTGCAGCAACAACCATTGGAATACCAAGAGTACGCGCCAAAATAGCTGTATGAGATAATGGACCTCCCCATGCTGTTGCTAATCCTTTTACCCTTGTACAATCAAGTTGTGCTACATCAGAAGGAGAAAGGTCATTTGTAACCAGAATTACACCATGTGGAATATCATTTAAAAAGAACGATCTATAGGATGGATTGATTTCACCTAAAACACGTCGACCAACATCAACTAAATTAACAGCACGTGCTGCTAACAAAGGATTATCTACCTTAAAAAACATATCTGAAAATTGACGAACCGCTCTATCCCAAGACCAAGCGACACCATGACCTTCCGCTATAAAACGACAAGCTTGAGCTATTAAATTTTCATCTTCAAGCAAAACCATTTGCGCAGAAAAAATCGCAGCAGAATCTGCTCCCATACGCACTGTAATATCAGAAATCACAGATGCCATTTTATGTTTTGTTTTTGTAAGAGCATTTTCAAGACATGCTGCACCAGCTGCAAAATCAATTGGCTGATCTATTATGGAAATATCATTTTGCCTTAAAACAAAAATCTTACCAAATGCTAATCCTGAACTCGCTCCAACACCAGAAATGCCTTTTTGCATAGAGCGTGGATACCAACCATGAAAAGCCTTTGTTTGAGATTCCATTGCTCTCATCAGACATTTTTCACTAATACTCACTTTTTTTGCAATAGCAATGGCATCATTGAGAAGTTGTGCTCCTTCTGCAGCATCTGTAGAAAAAATCAGAACATCACCGTTTTTTGCTCCTAATTGCAATAAACCAACCAAATTTTTCATTTCAACGGTATATTGACCATGGCGAACTCTGATGGAACTTTGAGCCTTTTTCGCAAAATCAACCCAAAGAGAAGCTGGTCGTGCATGAAGACCACTTGGATAATCTAAAGTCCATTCCTGACACACAGAAAGGTCACCAATAAAAGTTTTTTCTATCTTCATATTTTGGTCAAACAAAGTTGTAACAATTTGTTGTTTGTCCATAGTTGTTGCAAGTACTTCAAGCTGTTTTTTATCAAATAAAAGAGACGTCAATTTTTTACAAATTTCTCTATAGCGATCTGGACACGCTGCAATGGCAATAACCAAATATGCTTTCTTGCCATCCTGCCACTCAACACCAGCAGGAACCTGTATAACAGCAACAGCATCCTTGATAATTAAATCACGATTTTCAGCCATACCATGAGGAATGGCTATACCATTTCCAAGCCAAGTATTGGTTGTTTCTTCACGTGCAAGCATGCTTGCCAGATAACACTTATCAACTGCACCAACCTGCACAAGCAATTCAGCAGCAGCATAAATTGCATCATTTTTATGATCAAAAGCAGCTGCAAGTTGTACAGATCTTATAGACAAGATTTCACCATCAGCAAAATCTACATTCATTGCTTCTGCTTTCTCATATCTCATCATGAATTCAAATTGCCTCACATTTGAACACCAATATCTCTGACACATTCCTTTTCAAAGCTGCATTTCCCAAAATACAAGCTATAAATACCACCACAGCTTTATTTATATTTTACGGAATATAGCTAAGTGAGGTGCTTAAATACCTCAATATAACCGATAAAACAATTGGATATTATTATCTAGCGAAGTGCTTAAAACCATTATAAGCAAATCTACCTCTTACTCTTTTACTTTACAAAGACAAAACCCCATTTTCTACAGAACCAATCACCTGAAAAACTATGTTTTCGAAACGCTCTCATTATCCTAAGTTATTCAACATAACTTTTCATTATTTTTCCTACAAGAAAGCATCCTTCCCAATCATCCGTAACTTCAGCTAATATTTTGATTGATTCCTCAAAGTTTATTTAACCTATTATCCCTCTTTATAAATTCATTACATAATTACAAATTGCTCCATGCAACTTATCATCTTTAAAATTCCGTGCTGCCCATCTTATGATATCAAACCCTCGATATATAATATTTATATATTTTAAGCTACACCTTTACTTCAATCAATATCGCAAATACACAATACCCTCTGTCGCACATTTGCAAAGTACGAACATCCCCCCCCAAGCACCATCATCAATTACTAAAATAAAGAAAAACTCTACAAATAAGATAAATAAAGTAAAAAATGAAACGCAATGATTGCCTTAACCCTAGCTCTTATGCTTATTTACTTTCAACAATACACAATAATAGTGAAATCAGAAAAAATATTCTTGAAGGGCGCTGATTGCACGTTGGTTATTTTTATATCTTTAAACACCGTCCTCCTTAAAAATATAATTTCACTCTTGATTTACCGAAAATTCCTTAATGCACGTCACTTTCAAAGTCGTTTTGGCTGCCTTCTTATGGATTTTTTATCCCTATGTCTTTTTAAATGAATAGCCACACCTATCCACACTACCACCTAAAAACAGTATGACAACTCATCAATACCACAATGCCGATAAAAAGACCCATCTTTATCAAAATGATTACATAAAGAATGCTCTCATTAAATTTCTCATAATTTTCTGAAAACAAACTGCTTCTCTTATAAGAAATCACTAGACACTTCTTCATGCATAAAAAGAAAGTCTCTCTCACTATTATTATACAGAAATTTATCAACAAATTCTATCATAATATCAATATGTTCAGGACTAAATACTAACATAACATCGCACAAACTCTTTCCCTCATTGAGAAAAGCCATTTCCTCAATTCTACCTTTTTCGTATATCTTCTACATTTATTATAGTACCAACGCAAAAAGGGAAAGATAAGACTCTATCTTTCCCTTTTAATACTTATAAAACCACAACTATAATTCAATGAAATCCTGTTGATTTCTAGAGAGTGTTACAGATTACTCTGCTGCCTCCAGCATAGGAATGACTGAAACATAGGAACGATTACCCGCTTTGCGTTGAAAAGAAACCTTTCCATTTGATAATGCAAAAAGCGTATGATCTTTTCCAATACCAACATTGTTACCAGGATGCCAACGTGTACCACGCTGGCGAATAATAATATTTCCGGCAATAACGGTTTCACCACCAAATTTTTTAACGCCTAGACGTTTCGATTCTGAATCACGACCATTACGCGAGGAACCACCAGCTTTTTTATGTGCCATAGACGCTCTCCTTTAATCTTTCTTACTCTTTGATGCTACAGACGCTTTCTTCTGCGGCGCAGTCTTTTTTTCAACTGTTTTTTTAGCCGTCTTCTCAACAGAAGCAGCAGCTTTTGTTTCTTTTGGTGTAATTGCTTCTTCTTTTATCGGTTTTGCAGCAACTTTTTTAGGTTTTGAACCACCCATTAATATTTCTAAAACACGAAGCCTCGTAAATTCTTGACGATGGCCACGCGTGCGTTTAGAATTTTGACGACGGCGCTTCTTAAATGCGATAACCTTGCGCCCACGTGCCTGTTCTAAAATCTCAGCTGTCACCAATGCATCAGCAACGACAGGGGTACCAATAACCGCATTACCTTCTTGCCCAACCATTAATATGTCATTGAATTCAACAACATCACCCGCATTTCCACTAACTTTTTCAACTTTTACCACTTGATTAGCAACAATGCGGTATTGCTTACCACCAGTTTTAATGACTGCGAACATTTTTTATCCTTCCGTTCACTCCAGCTCTTATTTAATTTCTGCCTTGAAATAAGGGAAAATAGGCTGCTTTTTATCAGTCGTAATAGATCCCAAAGAAGGATAAAACCTTCTTCAACACAAATATGCGCAGATTTCCCCACGCTTATATTTTGTATATATGAAGGAATTTCTATTCTCTGTCAATAAAGTCCCATAAAAAAGAAAAAAAGGTTGTACCAAAAACAATTGAAGGTTATCTACCCCTTATACACTCAAATAGTGCCGATTTTTGTTTCACTTTATTATGGAGAGATGGCTGAGTGGTTGAAAGCACCGCACTCGAAATGCGGCATAGGGGCAACTCTATCGGGGGTTCAAATCCCTCTCTCTCCGCCACAGTTTATAAAGCGATATTATTAAAACTGTCTTTAATCGTAGCTTTCCGGTTGTAGCTTGTCAGCAGGTTTTGTACCAATTTATTTTTTTCGAAGGATTTTAAGGGGGGCTCAAAGGGTCTTCAAAGACCTCTCAAAGGTCTTTATCGTTTTTGCGAATAAATTCTCATTTTTACAATTTTTGCACTTTTTTGATTTTCTGTTACATAAATCTAATCCAGATAATAAGAGAAGGCATAGTAAAATTAAAGAATTATCTCATATTTCTCTCTCATTCTACTTTTGCTTAGTTAGTACAAAACCTACTGTAAAATTATATTATTTTGCACGTCTTGCTTGAATATGTGCTAGCAACCCTAATGTTGAACTATCACGATTATCCGCTTTACTTTCTCCACGAAGAATTGGTAGTAACTCGTTTGCTAATTCTTTACCAAGTTCAACACCCCATTGATCAAATGAATTAATATTCATTAAAATCCCTTCAACAAAAGTGCGATGTTCATAAAGCGCAATAAGACGACCGAGTGCAAAAGGTGTTAATGAATCTTGAACCAGCGTAATGCTGGGACGGTTTCCTTTAAAACTTCTATGACGTGCTAAATGGTCTGCTTCACCCTCATCAACTCCATTTTTTATCAAGATATGCCGAGCATCTTCAAGACTACGCCCCTTCATCAAGGCTTTTGATTGTGCTAAACCGTTTGCTAGCAACATCTCATACATAGAATGTAATTTTTTCTCATGCCCTTTTATAAATAAAATAAATTCTACAGGAATAATATCTGTTCCTTGATGCAGAAGCTGAAAAAAAGCATGTTGACTATTTGTTCCTGAATCCCCCCAAACAATTGGACCACTTGAAAAACTTAATGGTTTTCCATCCAGCGAGACTTGTTTACCATTTGATTCCATATCAAGCTGTTGTAAATAAGCTGGAAAATGTATTAAACGCTGTGCATAAGGAATGATCGAACGTGATGAATAACCACAAATAACACGATGCCAGAATCCTAAAAGAGCAAAACGAATAGGAATATTTTTATGCAAAGGCATAGTTTTAAAATGTTGATCCATTTGCAAAGCACCATTGAGAAATTGGCGAAAATTTCCACCACCTATTGCAAACATAACAACAAGTCCAATGGCTGACCAAATTGAATAACGTCCTCCAACCCAATTCCAAAATTTAAAAACTCTTGTGGAATCTATGCCAAATTCTGCCACTTTATCAAGCGCACTTGAAACAGCAACAAAATGCGTACAAACGGCTTCTTCTCCTAAATGTGAACAAATCCACTGACGTGCAACTTGAGCATTGACCATTGTTTCAGCCGTTGTAAAAGTTTTAGAAGCAATGACAAACAGCGTTGTTGCTGGATTCAAAATAGAGAGAGTATCAGAAATATGGGCACTGTCAGCATTCGAAACAAAATGACACTGTGGACCATCATGATAAGGTTTTAAAGCATATGTGACCATTGCAGGACCAAGATCAGAACCACCAATACCAATATTGACAATATCACTTATTCTCTCGCCACTGCTTCCCTTATAGCTTCCATCACGCACCTTTTCAGAAAATCTTTCCATACCTTCAAGGACGTCTTGAATATCGCGAATAAGATTATGACCATCCAACATGAAAATTTCATCAGCAGGTAAACGTAATGCAATATGAAGAACTGAGCGTTTTTCAGTTGTATTAATCGCCTTACCAGAAAACATTGCATCACGCCGGCCTAACACATCTGCTGCGACCGCTAAATCATCTAGAAGTTGCAATGTTTTAAATGTCACACCACATTTTGAAAAATCGAAAAGAAGATCATCAAGTCTGAGGGAAAAATGGGAAAAACGCTGTTCATCTTCTACAAAATGCCGACGAATATCATAGACCCCATCCTTTGCGGCATGGTTTCTTAAAGCTTTTAATGTGGCTTCAAAAGCCATTTCATTTCGAATCGAAAAGCTATCTCCCATAAGCTTATCCTATACGGTTATTGATAATGAAATCTATGCCCAAACAATAACAAAGCAGAAAACACCTCCTTTATTGCTCGCTATTTTCACTGCTCACATAAAAATGAAGGAATATACAAAATAAAAGGATAAGATCCGAAAATGATATTTTTACAAGAATAAACTTTCAAATCTTTTCTATCATATACATCATTTAACTTGATTGAGTTCTTTTGTTAAACGTAAATCTTCTTCTGCTTTTGGTCTTATAAAACGCCCTAAAAAAAGATAAACAACCGGTGTGACATAAAGCGTAAAAATAGTTGCTAAACCTAAGCCACCAACGATAACCCAACCTAAGGCTATACGAGCTTCTGCGCCAGCACCTTTGGCCAAAACCAAAGGAATACCTCCTAAAATGGCACAAATCATTGTCATACAAACTGGACGAAGGCGAATGTTTGCTGCTTCTTCTACGGCTTCACGCACGCTTCTTCCCTGATCACGTAATTGATCTGCAAATTCAACAATAAGAATACCATTTTTTGCCATAACACCAATTAACAAAATTAATCCAATTTGGCTGTAAATATTCAGACTCACACCACTCAATAGCATAGCAATTACAGCACAACCAATCCCTAATGGGACAGTGGCCATGATAATAAATCCTGAAATAAAGCTTTCAAACTGAGCAGCCAAAATCAATAAAATAATCAAAAAGGCAATGCCAAAAACAATCATAAAACTGGAGGATGTTTCATTAAGTGTTTCAGCTTCCCCTAAGGGAACTACATAGGTCCCTTTCGATAACAAAGGAGAAGCAATTTTCTGTACCGTTTGGTAAGCTTCCCCTAAAGCAATACCCGGAGCAAGATTTGCGCTTAAAATAACAGCACTCATGCGTTTTTCCCGTTTTAATTGGGGAGAGATAGCTTTTTCATGTAAACGCGCAATAACCGATAAAGGAACATATCGATTGTCTTTGGTCTTTAAAAAAATGTTTTCTAAATCACTAGGACTCTTCATAGAATTTTTACGCGACATCAATTTAACATCGTAAGAATGATCATCCACGTTAATAGAACCAATCTTTTTACCATCCAACATTGCTTGTAATGTATCGCCCAAATTGGTGATATCAATCCCTAAATCGGAGGCTTTTTTTCGGTTGATTTCAATGAAAAATTGCGGTTGTGTTGCATCAACAGTAAGGCGTGGGCGAATAAAACGCGGATCATCTTGTAAAGTACTCACCAGCTTATCAGCAATGGGTTGTAATGTTGCATAATCATTGCCAAGAATTGCAAACTGTAATCCTTGCCCAGTTCCTCTCACACCCAAAGAATTTCCCTGCGCAGCAAACACAAAAACTGCGGGAAACTGTTTAACTTTTTCATTAATATCTTTCACGATTTCTTGCTGACTCCGTAAACGTTTATCCCAAGATGAAAGCAATAAAATTAAAAAAGCAGTATTGGGTGAACCGCCAGCACCCGCAATAGAGTAACTGTTAGCAATCTCCCCTGCATCACGTAATGGCTGTAGACTTGCTTCAATTTGCTCTATTTGCTCGTTCAAATATTGTGTTGAAATACCTTGTGGTCCATTAATAACCAAAAAGATCACAGCTCTGTCTTCTGCTGGCGTTAATTCCTGTTGTAGCTTCGTATAGCCTCCAACACAAAGACCCGCAAAAATAAGTGAAGCAAAAACAACAGCCCAAGGCTTTTCTAAACACTTATGCAAACTGTAAGTATATGCCTTATGAAAAAAAGTACCTAATTTATATAAAAAAGCAAAATGATGGGACTCTTCCTCTTTCTCCTCAATATGTTCTTTGAGAAAACGCGAAGCCAACATGGGACAAAGCGTTAAGGCAACAACTGAAGAAAGCAAAATAGAAATTGCCAAAACAAAACCAAATTCTCTAAAAAGACCTCCAACTTGCCCAGGAAGAAAGGAAATAGGAACAAACACAGCCACTAAAGTCAATGTTGTTGCTAAAACAGCAAAAAATACTTCACGTGTTCCTATCACCGCCGCAGCCCTAGACCCTAAACCCATGTTGCGCCACCGAACAATATTCTCAAGAACAACAATAGCATCATCCACAACAAGCCCTGTTGCTAAAACAAGTCCTAAAAATGTGAGAATATTCAATGAAAATCCTACAAGATAAATAGCTGCAATGGTACCAATCAAAGCGACAGGAAGAGATACAGCAGGTATCAGTGTTGCACGAATGTCTCTGAGAAAAAGAAAAATGACTAAGATAACACTCAAAATAGCAATAACCAACGCAACTTCAACCTCATGAAGAGCGCTTTTAATAAAAATTGCATCGTCATTAATAACGTCTATATTTACAGAAGAAGGAACAATACTTTTGAGATTATCAACAACGGCTCTCACACCTTCAGAAATATTAAGAGTGTTGGATTGTGCTTTACGCACAATCCCTAATCCAATACCTGTCTTTCCATTAATACGAAGAATAACCGTTTCTATATCCGGCGATAAAGTAACATGCGCAACATCACCAAGATGCACACGAGGCTTTAAAACAACTTGTTCAAAAGATTCTGGTGTTGTTAAACGTGCAGTAGCACGCACAACTAAAGTTTGTTTAGAATTGCGTAATGATCCTACTGGCACATCCGTTGTCATATCAGCAAGAACACGTGAAATATCTGCTACAGTTAATCCATAGCTGGCAAGTTTTGCTTGATCTATATCAATCTGAAAAATCTTTGTGCGAGCACTATCGACCTGTACATCACCAACACCATCAACAGCAGAAATTGCATCAACAATCTGATCGTTTACAATCGTGGTTAAATCATCAACACTCATTGTTGGTGACGTCACAACCAAATACATCATGGCAGCAGCATTCGAATCTGCTTTAATAATCAAAGGCGAATCCGCATCTTTCGGTAAAGAATAGGTAATACGGGAGAGAGCATCACGAATATCAGATGCTGCAACATTCAAATCAACACCAACATTAAAATTAATCTGCACACGGGAGCGCCCAAAAGAAGACGTTGAAGAAATCGTCTTAACACCTGAAACACGAGAAACAGCATCTTCTATAATTTTTGTAACTTCACGATCAATTGTTTCTGCCGACGCACCTGAAAACACCGTCACAATCGTTGTTACGGGAGTATCAACATCGGGTAATTCTCTTACATCAACATTTAACCATGCTGCAAATCCTGCAATGATGATCATAGCATTTAAAACAAAAGTAAAAACCGGTCTGCGAATAAATAAGGTAATGAGACCACCTTGCTCGACCTGTGACATCGGCTGTTTTGTGCTCAATTCTTGGCTCATTGTATATCCGTTCCGTAAACTACTGGTAATTGCTGTTGATGAGACTTTGGGTCATCAATCATTACTTTACTTCCTGGATAAAGCATTTGTACTCCTTGAATGACAACTTGATCACCATTTTCTAGGGGTGCTTTTACGAAAACTTGATCTGCTTTATGCTGAATAATTGATACGGGTATAGCCTCTACTTTCCCTTCTCTCACACGCCAAACGAATGACCCTTTACTATTCCATTGAACTGCAAGAGGATTAACGACAGGAAAAGAACCACCATGAAATTGCAAGGCAACAGAAAAAGACATACCAGACATGAGCGTATCTTTTTCATTATTGATTTCAACCTGAGCATGAAGTGTGCGACTTTCTGGATCAACGATATTATCAATCGCATAAATATGACCAACAAAAGATCTATCTGGCTGCGCGATTAACGTTGCCGTTACCTCATCTCCTTTATGGATGCGCGACACATACCGTTCAGGGGCCCATATATCGACCAAAATACGTTCTCTATTCTCAATACGGCCTATTACAGTATTAAGGGTCACGTTATTCCCTGCATCAACGGGCAAAATACCAACAACTCCAGGAATCGGTGCACGAATTGTTCGCCGATCGAGATCTAATTCAGCATTACGCAAAACTAAATTTGCGTTATCTAACTCTAAGCGTGCTGTAATTTCTTGAACTTCCGTTGCTGTATTGCTGGCACGTAACTTAAGAATACGCGAAAGCGTTAACGCATTATTATCACGTTGTACTTTTGCTTTTGCAGCCGCTATTTCCTCTTTTTTAGAATCAAGCTTTGCAATCACATCACCTACTTGTACTTTTGTACCCGCTGACACAAAAAGCTTATCAATAACACCTGGAGATAAAGGGGTAAGCTCGACTTCTGCAAGTGCTTGTCCACTCCCAAGAACGTTAAGTTGTTCATAAAAATCTTGAATTTTTACAAGATCAACGACAACCTTTACCGGTGGCCTTCCCATTTTTTCATTTGAAGCTTTATCCGATACTCTTGTTTTATCCACCATAGAAATGGGTTGGTCTGCACTCTTTTTTCCAGCCCAATAAGTAACCGTTAAAACAACGATTAAAAACACTAATGGAAAGCTCTTTTTTAATAACGCCATACATCCGCCCTTGCTGTGTCATGTTCATCTGAAATAGTTTTCAACAGTAATATCGGCGTTTTACACAAAAACCCAACAGCGGGTGTGTATATCTTACCCCCACCGCAAAAAACACATCTCATCTCTGCTTGACTATCTTTCATAGATTAAAACGTCAAGTTAACTATCGTTCATATTGCTTTGTATGGTCATGACAAAAAAATGTTCATATCAAAACCAACTGAAGCCATAATATATTATATCCTTTTTTAAAATATATCATAAAAAAAGAGAGATTTTTTTATGACGACTCAAGTTTCACTTGCATTTCTTTAATGAAACGATTAGGAACCCTTTGTCTTAGACAATGTAAAAAATTGAAATGTATGCACCCGTAGCTCAGCTGGATAGAGCACCAGACTACGAATCTGGGGGTCAGGAGTTCGAATCTCTTCGGGTGCGCCATCTATCAATATCTTACTTATAAAGTCAGACTTTTTAAATTCTTTATTTGTGATTTATTTTTACCTATCTTTGTATTTTGTTATTTCATTCTGTTGTGAGTCGTTTCTTTAGCCATTTTGCTAGAATAAGATGTTATGAGTCCTTCAATTCAGCTCTAAGTTGCTTTTATTAGCTTATAATCGTAGCGATTGCATGAGTAGCGTATGTTGTTGTTTTCTTTTTTCAATCTATGCGCTTGTTTTTGGTCTCTTCCGGATTATACTCTCTACTCAGTTAGGTAATTTTTTACGTGCTTATTTCTAATTGTTCCATAACTGGATGTTTCTGGATATTTTATTCCTAGCAGTCCCATCTTAAGAGGGACTTCAGATGTGTCGCCATAAATTCCGGTTTACCACCATGTGAAACTTTTTCAGTGTGTTGTTAGAAAGAATAAATAAACTACTTCTCAAACGTACTACTATGAAACACTTATGGTATCCATTAATGTCATCAGCATTTGTTGCAAACCAAAGCTTCTTTTCGCAATATTTTTAATTGAATTAAACGTATTTTTACTGCTTAAAAGCAAAAAGATTCTTTTTCCTAAAAAACAATAAAACTCTTCTTGTGCTTCTTTAGCATTATCTCTTGCATGGCATATCATCGATTTCTATGATATCTTAATATTTTTCTGTTCTCTATGAATTTTTCTAATTAATCCATGGAGTACAGATCTCAAACATTAATAAAAGCTGAATTTAAAGAATTTTTCCATGCCTAAAACTGATATTGAAATTGCTCGCACTGCTAAAAAGCAACATATTATTGAAATTGCACAAAAAATTGGTATTTCACATGAAAATCTCATTCCCTATGGTCATGATAAAGCTAAAATTTCTTCTGAATACATAAAATCGCTTAATAAAAATCCAGATGGTAAACTTATCCTTGTCACAGCTATCAATCCCACACCTGCCGGAGAAGGCAAAACAACAACAACAGTTGGACTAAGTGATGCTCTTAATCTTATTGGTAAAAAAACAATAGCTACCTTGAGAGAACCATCTTTAGGTCCCTGTTTTGGTGTAAAAGGTGGTGCTGCTGGTGGTGGTTATGCGCAAGTCATTCCAATGGATGACCTTAATTTACATTTTACCGGTGATTTTCATGCTATTACATCTGCTCATAATCTTCTTGCCGCAATGATAGATAATCATCTTTATTGGGGAAATACTCTAAACATTGATCCACGTCGCATTGTTTGGAAGCGCGTTCTTGATATGAATGACCGTGTATTGCGCGATATTGTCATTTCATTGGGGGGCATAACAAATGGTTTTCCACGTCAAACAGGTTTTGATATTACTGTTGCATCAGAAATTATGGCGCTTCTTTGTCTCTCTGAAAATTTAGAAAACCTTACACAAAGACTCAAAAAAATTATTGTTGCTTATCGTTATGATAAAACGCCCATCACCGTTGCTGATCTCAATGCGGAAGGTGCAATGGCAGTTCTTCTCAAAGATGCTATACAACCCAATCTCGTACAGACAATTGAAAATAATCCTGTTCTCGTTCATGGAGGACCTTTTGCCAACATTGCTCATGGTTGCAATTCAGTTATAGCAACAAAAACTGCTTTAAAACTTGCTGATTATGTTGTCACAGAAGCAGGGTTTGGAGCAGATCTTGGAGCAGAAAAGTTCTTCAATATCAAATGTAGGCAAGCAGGTATTGTACCAAATGCTACAGTGATCGTCGCAACTATTCGTGCATTAAAAATGAATGGTGGTCTGGATAAAAATAACCTGACAGAAGAAAATATCACCGCTTTAGAAAAAGGAGCTGCCAATCTTTTACGACACATAAAAAATATGAAGCACTACGGTATTCCTTGTGTTGTGGCTATCAATCATTTTGACAGCGATAGCGATGCTGAAATAAAAACATTACAAAAAATAGTTGCAACAACTGGACACAAAGCTATTATCTGTAAGCATTGGGAACAAGGTGGAAAAGGCGCTATAGAACTTGCACAAGAACTCGTTACCTTGATTGAAAAGCACGATTCTGATTTTAAAGTTCTCTATCAAGATGATATTCCACTCGTTCAAAAAATTAATTGTATTATAACAAAGCTATACGGTGGACGTGGCGCCATCATCTCAGCCCCTATTCTCAAACAACTTGAAACTTGGGAAAAAGAAGGTTTTGGCGTCTACCCTATTTGTATGGCCAAAACACCTTATTCTTTTTCTTCTGATCCCAAGCAATACGGAGCTCCTGTTGATTTTGAAATTCCCATACGAGAAGTTCGTCTCTGTGCGGGAGCCGGCTTTATTGTTGTCATTTGTGGAGATGTTATGACCATGCCGGGACTACCCCATTATCCCACGGCTGAAAAAATTCATCTTGACGAAAATGATCAAATACAAGGACTTTCATAAGTTTATAATCATGAAATCTATCATTCATTATAAAAAGCATTTTATTACAAAAAAAATAGAATTTTTAAAAGCGATATAGACAAATGTCTTATTTATATGGTATAAGTTTCTGTCCTTTTGGATATGCCTTTAAAAGGACGTAGGTTTTCCTATTATTTGTGACACTGAAAAAAGCAGGATAAATAGTGCAAGTACTCGTTCGTGATAATAATGTTGATCAAGCGCTCCGCGCGTTGAAAAAAAAGATGCAGCGTGAAGGTATCTTCCGTGAAATGAAAATGCGTAGTTATTATGAGAAGCCATCTGAGAAGCGTGCTCGTGAAAAAGCTGAAGCTATTCGTCGTACACGCAAGCTTGCTCGTAAGCGTGCACAAAGAGAAGGTTTTGTTAGTAACGGACGGACTGTTGCGGTAAAGTAATGTGCTTTATGATATTATATAATTGCATAAGCAATAGATAGTAAGCTACTAGAAAATTTTATCTTCATAGGCAATTGCGATGAATTGCTTGTGTAGGTTTTTATGTACAATGTTATCTAATATGTTAGTTGTTTGAAAATAATAAGGTTTCTATCATAGAGGTGGTTTTTATTTCACTCTTATATTTTAAAAATAGATAACAAACTACACTTGAGATATTTAAGCGACTTTTTCCTATGTAAATTGAGTGCGGGGTGTTTTATTATCACTTTTTGCTATAATTTTCTCCTTCTGGATATCTCTTAAATAACTGCTTCTTATGTGCAAATTTCATGATGAATTTCTTTTTTGTCATTAAATATTCTACATCTTTCGATCATCCTAGGTCTGATTACAAAACAAAAATGCTTCTTATAAACACTATAAATAATAGGAACTGCATAACATTGAAAGCTGGTAAATAGAACGATGGAGCCAGCTTATCTACCATACGGATAAGCATTATCATGGCATAAGATTAGAGTGTAGAAAATTTTATAAATGAATTATCACGAAAAAGTGTCCTGTTAAAATTAGCCCTTCATATATCAATCTACTCTATAATGTTGCTCATATTTTTACGCTTAAATGTTTTATTTATCGTATTATTTTGTTCATTCAAAACTTCTTTTCAAGCCACACAATAATCCCTTTCTGAACAGCTCTTTGTTCATAGTATGCATACATGCACTTTTACTTTGAGAAACAAACTCAAAAAAGAGATGCAATACTTTAGCCCTAATTTCCTGTACAAAAACTGCCTATGGCTCCAATATACTTTACTGTTTTATCACGCTTACAGCTACATAAAAATCTAATGTTTATTTATATCTACCCCCTCATAAACAAGATAAGCACTAAGAAATACAAACCTTTTGTTTTCCTTATTTTGATATTTTTGTAGCAATTTTTTCATCGTTTAGATCTCTTTAACGAGCAATGTGTCATACTTTTTATCAGTTTCCAGTCTTATCTTTCAGATTTTAAATTTCCAATATATGACGAAATAAAGGAGTTCGGTGTGCAAAATTCTCGTTGGTTTCGCGTTTCAATACTCATATCATGTATCTTAATAGCAATAGTCATTGTATTGGGTTCATCTCATTTGTTGCATGCACAAACATTTAATCAAAATTTAGGGCCCAGTGGTTTACCACTTCCGCGATTTGCTTCGATTAAACCCACCAGCGTTAATGTACGCGTCGGACCAGGAAGCAACTATTCAATCATTTTCACCTACAAAAAGAAGGGCTTACCTATTGAAATCATTCAAGAATATGATCAATGGCGCAAAATTCGTGATGCAGAAGGCGATGAGGGATGGGTGTATCAATCGCTTTTATCGGGAAAGCGAACTGCTATAACTATTCCATGGCAAAAAGATAAAACAAAAAGGCTGATGCTACGAAAAAACCCCACCGACAACGCAGAACTTGTGGCGGAAGTAGAACCTAACGTCATTGGTAACATCCGCCAATGTGATGGACAATGGTGCGAACTAAACATTAATAATACGCGCGGATGGCTTCAGCAACCCCAGTTATGGGGAATCTATCCTGATGAAAAAGTAAAAGGTTGGTGAATACTCAAACTCAACAAGTTTAATTTTTATTCCTCATTGAATATCCTCACTGCCTATCACAAGATTGATTTTTTGGTTTCAATCGCACGATTAAATCAACATGTGAAATTTCCATACCTTCTGGTGGCTTAGGCAAATTTCTAATAATGGGAGCTTCTTCCAAATTATAAGGAATATCAAGAATACGATTTTCGCCTTCTATATAAAAATGGTAGTGATCAGAGGTATTGGTATCAAACCAAGTTTTTGAGCCTTCTACGGCAATAATCCGTAATAATCCCGCTTCCGTAAATTGATGAAGCGTATTATAAACCGTTGCTAAAGATACAGGTACACCTGCCCTCACCGCTTCCTCATAGAGCTCTTCAGCAGTAATATGACGATTTCCTTGAGAAAAAATCATATGTGCAAGTTCCAACCGCTGACGTGTTGGACGCAGACCATTTTGACGCAAATGTTTTTCTAACATAGAAATGGAATAATATTGCACAATTTTTCCACACTCTTTTGTGAACTGCTGCTCTTCATTCATATCTAAATTGTCTGCACTCACTGACATAATTACAAACCCAAATATATTCCTGCTAAATAAGATCAAAATACAAAAAAATGGGAATAGTATGGTGTAATCTTGTATTCCATTTTTAAATAATTACCTATGTAGAATACATAAAAAAAGGCTTTTGTCATTAAAAATGATATAAAATCATTTCCCTCTCTTTAAAATTTGCTCTAAAAGTAGGTTGGGAAAAGCGCAGAAATAAAGATATATGCAAATAAATGGAGTAACAATGGCTGAACAAAAGTCTCGCTACACATATGAAGAGCTTCTAAGCTGCGCTCGCGGCGAAATGTTTGGTAGAGGTAATGCGCAATTGCCAGCACCGCCAATGTTAATGATTCATCGAATCACTCAAATTAGTGAAACTGATGGTAAATACGATAAAGGAATGGTTCGCGCCGAATTTGACATTACACCAGACATGTGGTTCTTTAATTGTCACTTTATAGGCGATCCCGTCATGCCAGGATGTCTCGGACTGGATGGTATGTGGCAATTAACAGGTTTTTTTCTTGGTTGGCTAGGCGAACCAGGCAAAGGAAGAGCAATATCAACAGGTGAAGTAAAGTTATCAGGGATGGTAACTCCACAAACCAAAATTCTTGAATATGAAATAGATTTTAAGCGTATTCGACGTGGAAATTTAGTCTTAGGAATAGCTGATGGGTGGCTAAAAGCAGATGGAGAGACTATTTATAAGGCGAACGATTTACGCGTTGCTTTATTCAAAGAAGATTGAACGTTATTTCCGTCAGAAAGAACTTTTCACTATTCTGTATGGAACGAGGAGGTATGAATGCGTCGAGTTGTTGTAACCGGAATGGGAATTGTCTCCGCAATTGGAAATAATCCTGGAGCTGTTTTAACCAGTTTACGTGAAGCAAAATCCGGAATTTCTTACGCACCTCAATATGCTGAATTAGGCTTTCGTAGCAGAGTTTATGGCAAGCCCGATATTAATATAGAAGAACTCGTAGATCGACGTGCTCTACGTTTTCATGGGCGTGGAACAGCATGGAATCACATCGCCATGGATCAAGCAATTGCTGATGCGGGTCTAGAACCGCATGAAGTATCGAACGAACACACGGGTATTATTATGGGTTCTGGAGGTGCTTCAACACATTCAATCGTAGAAGCTGCTGACATTACACGCCAAAAAGGTCCAAAACGTGTTGGACCTTTTGTTGTCCCTAAAGCGATGAGTTCCACAGCATCTGCAACATTAGCAACTTTCTTTAAAATAAAGGGGATCAATTATTCAATCTCTTCAGCTTGTGCTACCTCCAATCATTGTATTGGTAATGCTTACGAAATGATACAATATGGTAAACAGAAGCGCATCTTTGCCGGTGGCTGCGAAGATTTGGATTGGACACTATCTGTTTTATTCGATGCCATGGGCGCTATGTCCAGCAGATATAATGACATTCCTCACAAAGCTTCACGTGCTTATGATGTTAATCGTGATGGTTTTGTCATTGCTGGAGGTGCTGGCGTTTTAGTCCTTGAAGATTTAGAACTTGCTAAAGCACGTGGTGCAAAAATCTACGGAGAAATCGTTGGATACGGTGCGACATCCGATGGACATGATATGGTTGCCCCATCAGGAGAGGGAGCAGAACGATGCATGCGCATGGCCCTTGCAACAGTCGATAATAAAATTGATTATATCAATCCCCATGCGACAGCAACTCCTGTTGGTGATCCTCCTGAGATAGAAGCTATCCGTCGTGTCTTTGGAGCAGGTGATCAATGCCCCCCCATTTCCGCTACCAAGTCTCTAACAGGACATTCCTTGGGAGCAGCAGGTGTTCACGAAGCAATCTATACATTGTTAATGATGAATCATAATTTTATTTGTGAAAGTGCCCATATTGAAGAACTTGATCCAGCTTTTGCTGATATGCCAATCGTTCGTGAACGACGTGATCATCAACAACTGAATACCGTATTGTCGAATACTTTTGGCTTTGGCGGTACCAATGCAACGCTTGTTTTCCAACGTTATGTATAAACAAAAGCTCTTAGTAATTGAAAAAAGTACGGTCTTACGGAGAATAATATGAAAGGTTTGATGGAGGGCAAACGCGGCCTTATTATGGGAATTGCGAATGACCATTCAATTGCTTGGGGCATTGCCTGTCAGCTCGCACAAGCAGGAGCGGAATTAGCGTTGACTTATCAAGGAAATGCTTTTGGAAAACGTGTTCATCCCCTAGCAGATAAACTTGGCTGCAAATTAGTGCTAGAGTGTGACGTTGAAAAAAGTGAAAATATTGATTACGTCTTTGAGCAACTTGAAAAAGAATGGAAAACAATTGATTTTATTGTCCATGCCATTGGTTTTTCAGATAAAACTCAGCTAAAAGGGCGTTACGTTGATGTTACAACACGTGAAAACTTTCAACGCACGATGGTTATTTCAGCTTATTCCTTTACTGAAATTGCCCAGCGCGCGGGTAAGCTTATGCCCAATGGAGGAACACTTTTAACTCTTACCTATGGTGCTTCACAGCAAGTTGTGCCTAATTATAACATCATGGGTGTTGCTAAAGCAGCTTTAGAAGCTATGGTACGTTATTTAGCAGCGGACTTTGGTCCTCAAAATATTCGTGTCAATGCGATTTCCGCTGGTCCTGTTAGAACTTTAGCAGGTAATGGTATTGCAGCTGCACGGGCAATATTTTCACATCAACGCCGTAATGCCCCATTACGGCGTACCGTAGATATTCATGAAATTGGAAAATCTGCTCTTTATCTACTCTCTGACTTATCATCAGGTGTTACAGGTGAAATCCATTATGTTGATTCAGGCTATAACATCATGTCTATGCCAATACTTGAAGAACTGAAAAAAAGTGACGATTCCCAAGAAGAATAAAATTTATTTCATTGCACTAAAAAAGAAAATCAATCATGTACATAGTGCTTTAATCGGGTATTGAGTACTTTCTCAGCTATATAATAGTGTATTGACTTATAATAATATGACGTAAGGAATATGTGCAAATGTTTGTAAGAATAAGTCAATACAAAACCAGATGTACGATGCCTTGTTTCGCAAAATATTTTATAAAAGCCGGAATATTTCTTCAATCCATGGTTGATAAAGTGTGTATTTTATGACGTTATTTACCTTACTAAAGCATACGCTTTTGCCATTGCTTATAAATCAATATCCAACCCTCATGCCACCGCAGTTTGAAACAGAGATTAGAGAATTATTAAAACCCTTAGTTTCAGCTTTTGTGTAGCAAATTGAAAAAAATATTCCTACCGTTTGATTTATTCTTGAAACGCAAATACAATCTAATTTAGGATGAATATGAAGGCGTAAAGAAATCAATCATTAATCTTACTATTGTTCTTTAATGAAAGCATTGCTCTGATGTGTCAGGTAAAATAGAACACCCAAAAACACTATAGCTGTTTCTCCTTCATGCATTTTTTAAAGATATCTCTCAATGCACGCCATTCCATTTCACAATGGTACCTGTAGAACATATAAAAAATCCTTGTGAAGTACATAAAATCCTTTTTTTACCACCATTTTAATGTTTATACAGATGACAAACCGACACCGTCATTTTACTTGCCATGTTCTAATATTGAAACAACCCTTGACACTTGAGATGATTCATTAGAAGTATCTTTAATAATTTTTATCCACATACTAACCCGCTTGTGACAAGCAAACATATACTTTTAATTAACTCAATACAAAAATAAAATGAATTATTTATATAAATCAATTTTTTATCTTTATAATCACATTATTTTTCAGTTTAAATGACAGCCACAAACAGGTACAATAACATTTTTTCAATCTTAGACTTTCAAAGTTATAATTCCAAAAATCATTTCTTGCATATAAAAAACAGAATTGACATGTGAGAAAATAAAAGGCTTAAATATCTCTACTGAACAGCTTCAAGTGCCAAGAGCTGTCTCACAACATTTGGGGGTGTAATGATGCTCGTCTTCCTCCTTCATAAACATAAAGATGGGGATGTGCACAATAGCTTTATCGGTTACACTATTCACAGTCACCGTCGCAAATTGGACTTAGGATTTTTAAGAGAGGTCTCTTTAAAACAAGCACGTGAATATATAACAGCAATCGTGTTTTTTTGGACGTTCTATTTTACCTGACACATCAGAAAAATGCTTTCATTAGAAAATGAGAAAAATAAAGGTGTGAGATAATCTCCATTATTTAAAAGATATTGCTTTAGATAGCGTAAAACTGAATTTAAAAATGATTGTAGAAATGGGAACAGATTTTCAGCTTTAAAATTTCATCTTCTTCCCAAATTAGATTGTCTTCTTGTTTTAAAGAATTACAAAAACAGAGATTCACAATATCCCTGCCCCGATATTCTTAGCTTATACGTTACATAAATAAGATGCTTCTACCTAATGAGTCTTGTACTATTCTGTTTGCAAATATCATTGTGAGATGAATTTAAGAGACAATAAAAATATCTTGTTCATTACATTACATAAACATGTGTAAGTGGAAACGATAATTTATCTTAAAAGAGATAGCTCTTAGACAAAAGCCAAAACTTTTATATTTCAGCCATGTTTCATAAAGAATCGAATGATATGAATCTATAATTTTCTGGAATATGACTGCCTTATACAACCATCAATAAAATCTATTTTATATGTCTATCATAGCATGTTTCTATTTTTTACGATTGGAATTATTAAAAAACAGGATATTATTGAATTTCGTCCTTGAGGGCGCGGCTTAGTAATGTGTTTGCCGCTTCAGTTATATTTTTACCACAATAGAGAATTTGATAAATTTGTTCTACAATGGGCATTTCTACCCCAATACGCTGCGCCAACGTATATACTTCCTTGGTATTTAAGTATCCTTCCACAACCTGACCAATTTGTTTTTCTGCTTCTTTTATATCTATTCCTTTACCAAGAAGTATTCCAAAACGGCGATTACGCGACTGATTATCAGTACATGTCAAAACCAGATCACCTAAGCCTGTCATTCCCATAAATGTGGAAAGCTCAGCACCCATAGCCCCCCCTAAACGACTGATTTCAGCTAGTCCTCGTGTGATAAGAGCTATTCGTGCATTTGCCCCAAAACCTATGCCATCTGATATTCCTGCACCAATAGCAATAACATTTTTGACGGCCCCCCCTAATTGAACACCAATCATATCTGAACTTTTATAAACTCTAAAAGTTTTGTCACAATGAAAAAGTTGCTGCAATTCTTTACCAAACTCAACATCAGAAGCTGCTATCGTCATTGCAGTAGGCCAACCAATAGCTAGTTCTTGCGCAAAAGTTGGTCCAGAAAAAACAGCTAAAGGAATTTTTTCACCTAAAATCTCACGAGCAACCTCTTGTAAGAAACGTCCAGTACCATGTTCTAAACCTTTTGTAGCCCAAATAACGCGTGAATGCTGATCTAAATAAGGCTGAATATTATACAAAACTTGATGAAATACATGGCTTGGAACAGCGATTAATATATTGTGACTTGCCGTTATTGCAGTTTCAAGGGAAGCTTCAAGTAATAAATTTTCAGGAAATCGAACATCGGGTAAATATACTTGATTACAACGTTGTTCCTGTAATTCTTTGATATGTTGAGGACTATATCCCCAAAGTAAAACATTATGACCATTACGGGCAAGAGCTATCGCTAATGCAGTACCAAAAGAACCAGCACCTATAACTGTCATTGCAACGGTTTTCATTAAATTTTCTGATTATTCTCTAAATTTTTGATTTCAATTGCATATTATTATTACAAATAATTTTAATGCTATCTTTAATATAAATTCTTTAAATCTAAAAATATTACTGCTTCGTAGCTTTTTTATCTCACACAATATAAAAATTTGTTTCGCACATTCTCTTTCTTTGTAGTAAATTTTACAAATATCACTTTTTGTATATTCTACAAATAGCTATTTGTCTCAAAAATTAAAGCTTGACTAAATACCCCACGGACTTTCTTTTTTAAATTAAAAGTATATTCAAAATAATGATACTCATTCCACTGATATCTTGTACTTATCTCCTGCTTTATATCCTACAAATTTCTTCTACGAAGCTGATACATGCCGCATCAGCTCCGTAGATATTTCTAACAACTACTCCACAGGAAACTGCGTATTTGGATCTTGATCCATGGGCATTTCTGAACCAGGTGCTTGATCTACAGGAGTTTGCGTACTTAGACCCTGCCCCATGGGCATTTCTGAACTAGGTGCTTGATCTACAGGAGTTTGCGTACTTAGACCCTGCCCCATGGGCATTTCTGAACCAGGTGCTTGATCTACAGGAGTTTGCGTACTTAAACCCTGCCCCATAGGCATTTCTGAACCAGGTGCTTGATCTACAGGAGTTTGCGTACTTAGACCCTGCCCCATGGGCATTTCTGAACCAGGTGCTTGATCTACAGGAGTTTGCGTACTTAAACCCTGCCCCATAGGCATTTCTGAACCAGGTGCTTGATCTACAGGAGTTTGCGTACTTAAACCCTGCCCCATAGGCATTTCTGAACCAGGTGCTTGATCTACAGGAGTTTGCGTACTTAGACCCTGCCCCATAGGCATTTCTGAACCAGGTGCTTGATCTACAAGAGTTTGCGTACTTGCACCTTGCTCCATCGAAACCTCTGAGCCCTGTATCTTTTCTGGCTGTTTTCTTACGGATATATCTTTGTTTGATAACTGCTCAGACACTGAAGAATCATCTCTACTTGATATTTCCGGTTCAATAACACGTCCTGAACCACCCATCATATTATAATTCAAATGAGAAATAGCCCACCAAGTTCCCCCAATAATAACAAAAACGCAAATAGCAGCAAACCACAACGCGCTTAAATTCCACTTGGCGTCTGGACCAGAATTCAAGTGCAAAAAGAAAACAATTTGTACTATAATCTGAATAATCGCCATCCCAATAAGATACGCAACCTTTGTACTAACTGCCCAACTTTCCATCATTCCATACATCACAGGAATAAAAGAACCCAAAGTGAAAAATACAGCCAGAATAAAACCAACCAAATAGGAACCAGTACTGGGACCATGTGTTTCATTTTGCACGCTCATCACAACGCTCCTAATAGATAAACCATGGTGAAAACACCAATCCATACAATATCAAGTAAATGCCAAAAAATGGAAAGACATGCTAAACGTGTTTTATTGTTCTGATCCAAGCCATTACGACGAAGATGAAAAAACATCACAACCATCCAAAGAAGGCCAACACTTACGTGAAGTCCATGGGTGCCAACCAAAGCAAAAAATGCTGACCAATAAGCAGAGAGAATTTCCCGTCCAAAAAGCTGTAAACCTGTTGCAGGATCAATACCCGCATAAGCATTTGGATCAAAATAAAAAACCTCACTCAAAAGTTCATGAAATTCGTAAAGTTCCATACCAATGAAGCAACACCCCAATCCAAAGGTAATAGCCATCCATAAACGCACACCACTGATGTTATTTTTATGTGCTTGTACCATTGCAAAGCCATAAGTGACGGACGAAAACAACAAGAAAGCAGTCTCAACCAAAACAAACTTTAAATCTATAAACTCACTGCCCGCTTTACCACCACCATAAGAAGCAGAAAATACAGCAAAACTTGAAAACAGTGTCGAAAACAGGATTAAGTCTGAAAGAATATAGACCCAAAAACCAAACGTCATTACCGAGCTACTATCGTGGTGAAGTTCATCTATAGTACTCGCGTTATTCATTGTTACAGCACTCATACTGTCACTCCTTGTTCTTTAAGAACAGCCGTAAAGGCATCTTCAGTTTTTTGCACTTCTTCAGCTGGAATATAGTAACCATGATGATCACCTGTTAATGAATGACACACAAGCGTTGCAATAAAACCAACCAGTCCAACCGCAACAAGCCACCAAATATGCCAAACAAGCGCAAAACCAACAACTAATGAGAAGAAGCCAGCAATAATTCCAGCCGATGTATTCGATGGCATATGAATTTTTGTAAATCCACTTGTCGGCCGTTGATAACCACTTTTCTTCATATTCCAATAAGCATCATCAGACTGTATCTTTGGAAGGAGGGCAAAATTATAAGAAGGAGGCGGTGAAGAGGTAAACCATTCAAGTGTACGTGCATCACCCCAAGAATCATTTAATGTTACCGGTAAGTGCCCTTTATGCTTAATACCGTACCAAATCGCCAAAACAACCTGTAGCACAAAACAAAGGATACCAAGTAAGATAATACAAGCACCCAATGCAGCAATAATAAACATCGGCTGCCAACTAGGTTCCATGTAATGCTGAAGACGACGCGTCGCCCCCATTAAACCAAGCGCATAAACGGGGAAAAAGGCAAGGTAAAAACCAATAAACCAACACCAAAAAGATGTAATACCTAGTATGCGATTTGGTTTATAACCAAAAACTTTTGGAAACCAAAATGCAATCCCCGCTAAGTACGCAAAAACCACACCTCCAATAATTGTATGATGGAAATGTGCTATCAAAAAGAGCGAATTATGAAACTGCCAATCAGCAGGAACAATAGATAATAAAACACCTGTTAATCCACCACCAACAAATGTAAAGATCATACCCATGCACCAAAGCATAGGAGGCTCAAAGCGAATCCGACCTCTATACATCGTAAGCAGCCAATTAAAAACTTTTACACCGGTTGGAACTGCAATAATCATCGTAGCAATACTAAAGAAGGTATTTACAGCTTCACCCCCACCCATTGTGAAGAAATGATGGCCCCAAACAAGAAGCGAAAGAATCAAAATAACCAACATGGCCCATATCATTGAAGTATAACCAAAGAGGCGTTTTGAAGAAAAAGTTGATACAACTTCAGAAACAATTCCAAAAGCAGGAACAACCAAAACATAAACCTCAGGATGACCAAAAACCCAAACATAGTTAATCCATACCATCGGATTTCCGCCACCAACATTGGTAAAGAAATTCATGTTCAAATAACGATCACATGCCAAGAGTGCAAATGCTACAGCCAAAACAGGATAAATGACTACAATAAGAACATTGCTGACAAAAGCACTCCAACAAAAAATAGGCATTCTCATCATTGTCATTCCAGGAGCACGCATTTTAATCATCGTTGCAATAAAATTCACTGATCCCATTGTTGTTGCAATACCAGAAAGCTGAAGTGACCATAAATAATAATCTACCCCTGTATCTGGACTCGTTTGCAATTCTGTAAAAGGTGGATACATCAACCAACCACCACGACCAAAATTCCCAACACCTAGGGATATGTTAATCAATATCGCCCCTGCAGCCGTAATCCAAAAACCTAGATTATTTGCAAAGGGAAAAGCAACATCACGCGCACCAATTTGAAGTGGTATAAGATAATTAAAAAGACCAAATAAAATAGGCGTGGCCATGAAAAAAATCATGATCGTACCATGCGCCGAAAAAATTTGATCAAAATGCTCAGGGGGCAAATAACCTGCTGTTTCACTCCCAAGAGCTAAAGCTTGATGCGTTCGCATCATAAGTGCGTCCGCAAAACCGCGAACAAGCATAATAATTCCAAGAACGATGTACATAATACCTATGCGTTTATGGTCAACCGTTGTAATCCAATTTCGCCATAGAATCCCCCACCACCCAAGTACTGTTAGAGCAATAACAGCAATTAAACCAACCAAAACAATCGCAATACATGTATACAAAACGATCGGTTCATGTGCAAGCGCATGAAAAGCACCTGCCGTAGGATCTGTAAGTCTTCCAAACATTTCTCAACCCATTTCAAATGAAATTCAAGTTTAAAAGAAACCTTTGTTAAAAGGGCTCTTTACTTTATTGACTCTGTTAAATAACATCAGGATCAAATACTGAACATAGTGCACCCCATAGCGTCTGAGCAGCAGCACGTTTCATTAAATCTTCATTACATACCGTCTTTTCATCGACACATCGATTCACAACACGATAGTAAAGCCGCTTCTCAACAGGTGCAAAATAACGAACTTCAGCATCTTTTTCCTTCGCAGCAATATCACCCATACGAGGCGCAATAGAAAGTTGACGATAAGATGAACGATCAAGTACTCGACCATTAGCCCGAGCTTTTACAATCCAATCCTCAAAATCCTGCAAAGACACAGAATGCCACTTAAACCGCATACCCGAAAAACCATCACCACTATAATTTGCTGAGGCTCCTTTGAATACTCCTTGCTCTTCAGCGACCAAATGCAACTTAGCATTCATCTGCGGCATAGCGTAAAGAACTGTACCCAATTTGGGAACCCAAAAAGCATTGACAGAATTCTCTGACGTCAATTGCAATAAAACTTGACGTCCTTCAGGCGCATAAATCTCATTAATCGATGCAACACCGTATTCAGGATAAATAAAAAGCCATTTCCAATCAAGAGCAACAGCATCAATCTGTAATGGCTTTCCTTCACCTACAACTTCCACTGGAAGAGGATTTGTAGGTTCAAGCTTATAGGTATAATAAGCTGTTAATGAACCTAAAACCATTACAATTACAACTGGAATACCCCACATCAATGCTTCAATTTTATTTGAATGTGCCCAATCAGGAGAATAGTCCGCTTTCATATTCGATGCACGATATTTTATAGCTAAAAATACCACACTCACCATAACTGGGATAACAATACAAAGCATCACCACCACACAAACAACGATCAAAATGAGCTGTTGACGTGCAACATAACCTGATGGCTGCATAACATCAATTTTACAACCAGACAAAAGCAGTGCTCCCCCTAAAATCACAAGCATTTCTAATTGTCTAACAAAGCTTTTCATCTCTATTTACCCCCGTCATACGCACTAAAAACTGTCATAAATATATACCTCACATTGTACAGATTTGAAAATAATTATCAAGAGAATAAAATGCCTATATTACTCTTATTAAACGCTTACTCTTTACCTATCACAATTTAATTGTTTTGCTTAATTGTTTTGCAATATACTCAAGTGCAAACCGATATCCATCACCTCCACACCCAGTTATAATAGCGTCTACACCTGCAGATGTATAAGAATGGTGACGAAAAGCTTCACGCTGATAAATATGAGATAAATGAACTTCTACTTTCGGCCCTGAAAACATTTTTAGGGCATCAAGAAGTGCAACAGATGTATGACTGTAAGCCGCTGGGTTAATGATCAATCCAGAACTTGCCTCTATTGCTTCTTGTATCCATGCCACTAATTGCCCTTCATAGTTACTTTGATAAAAATTTATTATAATATCATTTTTTTTTGCCCATTCTCTGCATCTTTTTTCAATATCTTCTAGAGTTTCAGTTCCATAAATTTCTGGCTCACGTTGACCTAGAAAATTTAAATTAGGACCATTTAAAATCGTTATTATCTCTGACATAGCAAGCCTTTTCTTTCAGACCTATCACTTATTAAAAAAATATTTAGCATGTTTTTACGGCAATAAAGCTCCATCCTTAATCTCAAAGAATTCTGCGCGTCCTTTTAAGTCATCAAATAAAAGACGATCTGTTCCTGTCATAAATGTTTGTACAGCTAAATCATCAAGAATATCAAATAGAGCAGCACGTCGATGCGAATCAAGATGGGCAGCCATTTCATCAAGAAGAAGAATAGGAGATCTTTCCGACATCATACCTGTTAGACGTGCATGACACAAAACTAAACCTGTTAGCAGCGCTTTTTGTTCACCTGTTGAACAAGATGTTGCTGCTCTATTTTTATCAGCATAAAAAACCTGCAAATCTGCACGATGTGGTCCTTCTAACGTCCGACCAGCAGCACGATCCATTGCGCGATTATGCCGCAATCGATCACAAAATTGTTCTTCAACTTCAGTTGCTGATATTTCACTAAGAGCTGTTTCTAAAAAACCATCAATTTGCAAAAAAGCTCGTGGAAAAGGTATCTGTGAGGGCATTTGTGTAAACATGTCATTTAAAAGACGAATAACATCAACACGCGCCGCAGAAATAGCTGTCGCCAATTCTGCCATTTGCTTTTCTAAAGCATCAAACCAAGCACAATCTTCATTTCCATCTAAAAACAAACGATTACGTGCGCGCATAGCTCTATCATAATCGGCTATGCGGCGCCTATGCAAGGGATCAATCGCCAAAACCATACGGTCCAAAAAACTACGGCGCTCAAGTGAAGGACCTGTAAAAAGACCATCCATAGACGGTGTTAGGACACTAATATGACAATAATCTGTTAGGCAATCACTCGACTCATTCACACCATTAATATGGACCTTTCGACTGTTATCGCTAACCTCAAAAGCTGTACCAATCTTTACTTCACCATAAAGAGCGCATTCAAGACGCGCAAATACAACAAATCCTCCACCACCACCATCTACAAAACTAACGTCAGAATAAACAGCACGCCGCAAACCACGACCAGGAGAAAGAAAAGATAACGCCTCTAAAAGATTCGTCTTACCAGCACCATTATGGCCAGTAAAAACCACATGCTGACCAGAAAAATGAATATTGAAAAAAGAATAATTGCGATAACGTAAAAGCTTCAGCTGCCTCACTGCCACTTTGTGCACATGACTGGCCATGCATTGCAAAACAACGGCCCCTAAACGCGAATAGGCATCAGTACATAGAGCACATCCGCATCATCATTATCACGAATCAGAGCTGGTGCTCCAGCCTCAGCCAACATAAAAACCATCTCATCACTTGAAAGCTGCCCAGCAATATCCAAAAGATAACGTGAATTAAATCCTATCTCAAGCGGTTCAGATGCATAAGTTACTGATAATTGATCTTCTGCACTGCCCGAATCTGGGCTATTAACAACAAGCCTTAACTGTCCATGCTCAATCGTTAATTTAACTGCACGCCCCCGATCACTTGAAATCGTTGAAACACGATCAACTGCAGAAGAAAAGTCCTGCCTATTAACAATTAATTCTTTATCATTTCCAAGAGGGATAACACGTTGATAATCTGGAAATGTTCCATCAATTAATTTTGATGTAAAAATCACAGAGCCTATAGAAAAACGAATTTTTGTCTCCGAAAGCTCTATACATACATCGCTATCATTTTCTTCTGAAAGAAGTTTTTGCAATTCTCCTACAGCTTTACGGGGAACAATAACACCAGGCATTCCCTCAACTCCCGAAGGAGCTTCCATCTCAACTTGTGCCAAACGATGACCATCAGTTGCAACCAAACGCAATTTCAAAACACCATCATTAATAATATGGAAATAAATACCATTAAGATAATAACGGGTTTCTTCAGTAGAAATGGCAAATTGTGTACAATCAAGTAAATGTTTTAAGCCTGATGCCGATAAAGAAAAACGATAACCAAATTGCCCAGGAAGCGACTCTGGAAAGTCTGCCTTCGGAAGACATTGAAGCTGAAAATGTGCACAACCCGAAACAACGGACATTGTACCTGCTTGATTCTCATCGAGGGATAATACAACTTCATTGCTATCAGGAAGTTTTCGAATGATATCATAGAGCAAATGTGCCGGAACAGTTGTTGCTCCAGCTTGTTTAACATTAACTGCAAAAGATTCCATAACCTCTAAATCAAGGTCTGTTGCTTTTAACTGTACACGGCCATTTTCTGCATCAATCAACACATTCGATAAAATAGGAACAGTATTACGGCGCTCTACCACACGGTGAACCCGACCAAGAGACTTGAGAAATTGACTGCGATCAACTGTAATACGCATAAAAGCCCCGTATGATTTACTAAAAACTATAAGAATTCTTTAGACTTAAAGAATAGATCCCTTTAGAGAATCGCCTGCTAGAGTTTATTAAACCTCTCTTAAAATGGCAAGTCACTCCTGCATAAGAAAAAATAAATCTTTTCATTAAATTCTTTAAAGTCTCTCCAAAGAAAGAAACGATAAACACTATACAGCCTGTTCTCCAATCAACCGCTTAAGCAACTCAAGTTCCTTAGCCAAGGTCTGATCACCACAAACCAAATCTTCAATTTTACGCACAGCGTGTAAAACTGTTGTATGATCACGCCCACCAAAACGGCGCCCAATTTCTGGTAATGAGCGAGGAGTTAATACTTTTGCTAAATACATTGCAACTTGCCGTGGCTTCACAACCGTACGTGTTCGACGATTAGATAACAAGTCCTGTTTAGAAACATTATAATGGCGTGCTACCGTACGCTGAATTTCTTCAATCCGAATACGCTTAGGTTCACCAGGACGTGTCAAATGACCTAATAATTCATCAATCCGCTCTAAAGATAAATCAGACTCAAAAGATTGACGAAACAAGAGCTGATTAAACGCACCTTCAATATCACGCCCCGACCCTAAAACCGTTTTCGCAATATATTCCAAGATATCATCAGAAATTGATACCATGCCATCATCTTGTTGTGCCACCTTCAACCGCTGGCGCAACATTTGCAAACGCATTTCATAATCTGGCGCTTCAATTTCAAGAGCTACCCCTCCCTGAAGACGAGAGCGAACGCGAAGATCAAGCGATTCTAATTCTGCTGGTGGACGATCTGCAGCGACAACAACCTGTTTTGCACTATCAAGTAACATATTAAGCAAATGGCAAAACTCATGTTGTATCGACTTACCCTGCAAAAACTGCATATCATCAATAATCAAAAGGTCGATATCACGAAGCTGTTCTTTAAAAGAAAGAGCATCATTATCACGAATAGCTGTTGCAAAACGCCACATAAAATATTCAGCAGTTAAATAAATAACGCGCGCAGACGTTAAACGCTTCAATGCAGAAGCAGCAATCGCTTGAAGCAAATGTGTTTTTCCTAAACCAACAGATGCGTGAATAAAAAGAGGATTAAAACGTAAGGCACTTTTATGCCCCTCTGCAATGGAACGCGCAGCTGCTAAAGCAACACGATTAGAAGCCCCCTCAACAAAACTTTCAAAAGTATAGCGAGAATCAAGTGGAGATCCAAAAACTCCCGTTTGAGAATTCTTAACTGAATGCTCTGCGCAACTTTCAACAAAAGATGAAGTCGCCTGCTCCTCTAGCACAACAGGAGGAACACTTCTTTTACAAACGACATCTCTTGAAACGCGTTCCATACCACGAACAATAACTTCAACACGAAGAATTGCTGAATTCTCTTGTTTCCATAAATGAGTCAAAAGAGAACCATAGTGATTATTAATCCATGAACGTAAAAAAGCAGTAGGAACAGAAAGCTTTACAAGAGTATGACTATATTCAGCAAGCTTCACACGTCCAAACCAACTGGTATAAGCCTCAACACCAACCTGCACCTTTAATTGCGCCATAACACGTATAAAAGCCGCCGCACTTTCCTCCTCTGAAACAATAGAATGCCCTATAGAAGCATTTCTACAAACGTTCTCATCACTTTCCGTCATCCTATTCTTTATTATGTTCTCTGCCGACAGGATATTTACCGAAACCCTTTTAAAGGAACTAGCTTTAGAGTTCAATTTATCCACCATCTTCCATCCTGATAAAAATAAAATTTTGTCCTGCCAAACAACTAAAATAAATCTAGCGAAGGCAAAACGCCCTACCCCAAATAAGATTACTCACCCTCCCCTAGGATAGCCTCATCACAACCCTACTAACAAAGATGACCAATAAGATTTACTTGCACTCATGATATGACCCACCCTTCTAAAATGGTAAACATATCCATTAAGAAAACTAAAAAACCGTCAGAAAACCTCTCCAACACAAAAATTTCGAAAAGCCTAAATCAAAACATCTTGTATTCAACAAAATACAGAATAATGCGCTGATGTGACCCCTTCATGCTTCTTAGTCTTCATAAGAACCATACAAAACAGCAGAGGTAAAATGCAAGAGGTCAAAATAAAATCAAAAAACCCGAAAAAAATGCTTATATTAATGAGGACTGAAAAAAATATTGATTCAATTCATTTTTTTTCTCTAAATTTACCAATAATTAAAGAATCTCTTCAGATTTAAAAAAAAAAATAAAATGCTTGACAAAAAAGACTCTGTACAAATCCACAAAGCTTGTGGATAACCATACCTCCCTCTATAAACTTTCTCTCCTTTTTCAAGTGGAGAATCATTATCGATTCTTATTTTCAATAGAAACTTTTTGAAATAATAAACAAAAAGCCAGCATCCTCATGGATACTGGCTTTGTTCTCAATTAAAGGAGAAAAAGCTTAAACGCTGAGAGCCTTCAAACGTTTAGCTAAACGTGATACTTTCCTCGCAGCAGCATTTTTATGAAAAACCCCTTTAGAAACTGCACGCATAATTTCAGGCTCAAAATTCTTAAAAGCAATCTCTGCAGATGCCTTATCGCCACCCGCTAAAGCGTCATCAAACTTACGTATAAAAGTACGAACGCGTGAACGGCGGGCCTTATTAACCTGTGTGCGCGCCGCAACCTTGCGCACCGCTTTTCGAGCAGAAGGTGTATTCGCCATAAATATAATCTCTCTTTCAACACCTTGGCAAAATGAGTCTCAATAACAACTCTACCAATATAAATAAATCCAACTCAAGCAAAACTATAAAGCTGCCTATAACCGTGTGGGTTATAGCGCAATCCTAAAGCTAACGTCAATTAGATTTTCAAAGATAGCCATAAAAAAACGAAGCCAAACTCTTTGATCCGCAACTTTATAGCTTAATAATAGATATTCCTTAACAAACAAAAGAATTTAAACGGCTAACTTACGCAAGACATATTGCAAAATTCCACCATGATGCAAATAATCTAGCTCATCTTCAGTATCAACACGGCATAATAATGGAACAGTTTTTACCGTACCATCAGAAAAAGTAATTTTCGCTACAGTCTTTTGACGAGGTTTCAAGTTATGAATCCCTTCAATTGTCACCTGTTCATCTCCCTTTAAGCCTAAAGATTTCCAACTTAGCCCCTCCTCAAAGACAAAAGGGACAACGCCCATACCAACAAGATTAGAGCGATGAATCCTTTCAAAAGACTGCACAATCACTGCTTTGACACCAAGAAGATTGGTCCCCTTGGCAGCCCAATCGCGGGATGATCCATTACCATATTCAATACCTGCAAAAACAACGAGTGGAATACCTTCTTGTTTATACGCCATTGCTGCATCGTAAATGGTTTGTTCTACCGCTGACGGATAATGAACCGTATAACCTCCTTCTCGACCATTTTCCCCTAACATGAAATTACGAATGCGAATATTGGCAAAGGTCCCACGTACCATAACTTCATGATTCCCACGACGCGTTCCATACTGATTAAAATCAGCCACTTTAACACCATGATTCATTAAATATTTTCCGGCAGGAGAAGCTGCTTTAATAGAACCAGCAGGAGAAATATGATCCGTTGTGATTTTATCACCAAATAAACCTAAAATCCGTGCATCTCTAATATCTGGTAAGATATCAGGTGTTTTCTGCATATCATCGAAATAAGGTGGATTGCGTACATAGGTGGATTGCTCATCCCAAGAATAGGTAGAACCCGTAGGAATCTGAACTTTTTGCCAATTTTCATCTCCCTTAAAAACATCTGCATACTTTTCGGCAAAAACCTTACGCGTGACATTTTTTTCGATAAATTCCTGTATTTCTTGAGAAGTTGGCCAAATATCTCTCAAATAAATGGGGTGGCCATTTGTATCTTCACCAAGAGGCTCCTTAGTTAAATCTTTACACACCGTCCCGATGAGCGCATGTGCAACAACTAACGGTGGTGACGCTAAATAATTCGCTTGCACATCAGGGGAAACACGCCCTTCAAAATTACGATTTCCTGAAAGAACTGCAGATGCAATTATACCATTGTCATTAATCGTTTTGGAAATAGCTGGATGCAAAGGACCAGAATTCCCAATACATGTTGTGCACCCAAATCCTACTAAGTTAAATCCTAATGCATCTAAATCTTTTTGCAGACCCGAATTTTGAAGGTAAGCTTCAACGACTTGTGAACCAGGTGCAAGAGAAGTTTTTACCCATGGTTTGCTCTTGAGACCCTTTGCCACAGCATTTCGTGCCAAAAGGCCCGCTGCAATAAGAACACTTGGATTCGATGTATTCGTACACGACGTAATCGCAGCGATCACCACATCACCGTGACCAAGCGTATATTCTTCACCCTCAACCTGATAACGCTTATCTTGTCCAGAAGTCTTCTTATAGTCTTCGACCAATGCCTTCTCAAAACCCTGCCCAACATTTTCCAATGCAATACGTCCTTCAGGACGTTTAGGACCAGCCATAGAAGGGACAACGGTTCCCATATCTAATTCAATTGTATCACTAAAAATGGGATGAGCCACCATTTCATCATGCCACATCCCTTGTGCTTTGGTGTAAGCCTCCACTAAGGCAATCCGACTTTCATCACGCCCTGTCATATTGAGATAACGCACTGTCTCCTTATCAATTGGGAAAAAACCACACGTTGCTCCATATTCAGGTGCCATATTTCCAATCGTTGCCCGATCAGCAAGCGTCATATGCTCCAAACCAGGACCAAAAAACTCAACAAATTTACCGACAACACCCTTCCGACGTAGCATTTGGGTCACCGTTAATACGAGATCGGTGGCTGTTACACCTTCCTTAAGTTTACCTGTTAGACGAAAACCAATCACTTCAGGTAACAACATAGAAACAGGTTGGCCTAACATTGCTGCTTCTGCTTCAATACCACCAACACCCCAACCTAAAACCCCTAAACCATTTACCATAGTCGTATGCGAATCAGTTCCCACACAGGTGTCAGGATAAATCGTCTCACAGCCCTCTTCATTCTTCATCCATACACATTGTGCTAAATATTCTAAGTTAACCTGATGACAAATCCCTGTTCCTGGAGGAACAACGCGAAAATTTTGAAAGGCTTGTTGCCCCCATTTAAGGAAACGATAGCGTTCACCATTGCGTTCATATTCATGCTCAACGTTTTCCTTAAAAGCCATGGAATTGCCAAAAGCATCAACAATAACTGAGTGATCAATGATGAGATCAACGGGAATGAGAGGATTAATTTTTTCAGCGTTACCGCCAAGTTTAACCATAGCATCACGCATTGCAGAAAGATCAACAACTGCTGGAACACCTGTAAAATCCTGCATAAGAACACGTGCAGGACGGTAAGCAATTTCTGCCCCAGCGCTCCCTTTGTCGTTTAACCACTTAGCAACGTTGAAGATATCCTCTTTTTTAACTGTGCGACCATCTTCGAATCGCAATAAATTTTCGAGAATAACTTTCATCGAAAACGGTAAACGAGAAACACCTTCAAGTCCGTTCTTCTCCGCTTCAATCAAGCTATAATAAGTATATTCTTTGCCACCAACATTTAATACTCTACGACAATTAAAGCTATCAATTTGAGTCATGACTGTCCACCCTCATACTATAACCACCCAATTTCCAGGAATGAACAACACAAACTACGAGTCAAGGTCGCAGCTTGAGCGCAGACGCAATTACCTCCGCCATCCATTTCCCCCTCCACCCTCTAGGCATAATGCGGAAATCAGCGCCAGAAACCATTTTACACCAGATATTGATGTAAGGTATCCCTTATAGAACTATTTCTAGAACTATTCTAGGTACAATTGCATAAAAAATGTGTTTTTTATTCTATAATGCAATAAAGAATATGAAAATAAAAACAAAATAGGCAATCACATGGTGTTATCAGGCAAAGATTTAGCCGCTTACAGAAACGAGGAAATTCTGTTTCAAGGTCTTTCTTTTTGTTTATTTTCACAGCAACTTATGACAATCACCGGTCCTAATGGTATCGGAAAGTCTACATTACTCCGAATCATTGTCGGTCTTCTTGAGGCTGCTGAAGGTCATATAATACTTAAAGACCATGATCAAATATACCCTGTTGCAACTGCTTGTCATTATCTTGGTCCTCAAAATGCTATGAAACCTCTCTTATCTGTCATTGATAATTTGCAATTTTGGGCAGATTTTTACGGTCAACATTTACGTTTTGCGCATGAAGCTCTTGCCGATATTGGTCTTTCTAACCTTGAACATTTACCCTTTAACGCTCTGTCAACTGGACAACAAAGACGCGTAGCTATTGCTCGCCTTTTGCTCTCCTATCGTCCTCTTTGGATTTTAGATGAACCAATATCTGGGCTTGATAACCATGCTCAAAAACTCCTCGCTCGTATTTTCCAGCGTCATCTCAATCAAGGTGGTATGATTATCGCTGCAACTCATAATTCCATAGGCATTCCAGAAAACCATAAAATCGCTCTGGAAAAATTTTTACCTCTCTAGGAGAGAATAAAATGAAAGCACTGTTCTGGCGTGATCTTAAACTATTATTAGCGCTACAAGCCACTTCACTAACAGGATTATTGTTTTTTATCGCTGTTGTTGTCATAATCCCCTTTGCCATTGGACCAGATCCCAAAACTCTTGCACAAATAGGACCAGGTATATTGTGGTTTGGAGCCCTTCTTGCAGGACTCCTCAATCTGAACAAACTTTTCCAAATCGATCGCGATGATGGTAATCTCGACCAATTTATCCTTTCAGGAAAAAGACAAAGTTTTACACTAATTGTCTTTACAAAATGTCTTGCCCATTGGGTAGGAACAATGCTTCCTCTTATTTTTGCCACACCTATTTTAGCCCTCATGCTCCATTTAGATGTAGTAATAACTTTTACAACAATACTTACCCTTTTATGCGGAACACCAGCTATTATTTTTATTGGTGCTATAGGCGCTGCACTCGCAACCTCATTGTTGCACAGTACTTTGCTTATTTTTATCATTATCTTGCCGTGGATCATTCCAATTATGATTTTTGGTGTTTCCGCTGCTACAGCCCCAATAAACCCAAATACCTCTTTTCTCACTTCTCTAGCTCTTCTCAGCGCTTTTTCACTTCTTTTGAGTCTCTTTAGCTCTTTTGTTGCTGCGATAACGCTTAAACTTTTATCAGAATAATAAAAGATGATTGCCGCATAGCAAAACTCTGCCTATTATGAATTTTATGAATAAACTATCTCGTACATATAAAATCAGGTTACTCCCTGCAAGTTTCACCCTTTTCATGAAAATAAGCAGAGTCGTCTTACCTTGGTTGGCCGGCATAACATTGTGTTTCCTTATCTTAGGGCTTATTCTAGTGATGCATTCCCCTGATGACTATCAACAAGGCATTACTGTTAAGATTATGTACCTTCATGTACCCTTTGCGTGGTTGTCTACATTCTGCTATGTAACGATGAGTGCAGCGGCTTTAGGAAATCTGATTTGGAAATATCATCTTGCTGATGTAGCACTTAAATGTGGAGCGCCTATTGGGGCAATTTTTACCGCCTTGGCTCTCATGACAGGAGCGCTTTGGGGGCGACCTACATGGGGAACATGGTGGGTCTGGGATGCACGATTAACATCAGTTTTAATTCTGCTTTTTATCTATCTCTCCATTATCCTGCTTGGGCGTGCTTTTGACAACCAAGTAAAAGCCGCTCGTGCTACTGCAATTCTTACACTTGTTGGATTTGTTAATATCCCTGTTATTAAATTTTCCGTTAATTGGTGGAATACATTGCATCAACCAGCATCATTGTTACGTGCTGGAGGATCAACAATCGACAATGCTATGTTATGGCCCCTTATAACAATGCTCTTTTGTTTCATCTTTATGTTTATTGCTCTTTATTTGATGGCTATGCGAAATGAAATCAATCGTCATTATATCCGAATACTTCAGATTAAAAAATCCCGTCGTGCACAACAACAGGACGCTTCATCATGCTCGACCTAAATGGCATCCACGGCGGACTTTTAGGAAATCTATCTCAGAAAATTGATTTTTTCCTGAGCACCCTTAAACACGAGCAAATTGTTGTTTTAAGCTATGTGCTTTCTGCAATATCCCTCTTATGTCTTATTGGATATATTCTTTGCAAAGCCCTCTACCAAAAAAAAATTCTCCAACAGCTAAACAAAAAAGAGCTGTCACAAAAAGAAAAGTATAATGAAAAACATCCCTCCAAAACTTAAAAAAAATATATCTTTGCCTGTTCTGCTTGTTTTTTTTGGACCATTTGTGCTTTTTCTTCTTCTCATGATGTTTTTTTTCAACTTTATGGATAAAAAACACCTTCAAGATTCTTCTCTTCTCCCAAACGCATTAGCTGAAAAACCTGCTCCCAATATTCATCTTCCTCTTCTTGATAAAGAAAGTTATCTCAATTCAAAACAGTTTAAAGGACGTGTTACATTGGTCAATTTTTGGGGCTCTTGGTGTTTGCCCTGTCGCGAAGAGCATCCTATTCTTATGCAAATTGCACAAGATAAACGTTTTGATCTGATTGGTATTAATTACAAAGACAATAAAACAAACGCCCTGCGCTTTTTAAACAGTTTTGGTAATCCTTTTAAATTTATTGGCTTTGATGTTTCAGGATATACAGCTATTGACTGGGGGGTGTATGGACCACCAGAAACCTTTCTCTTGAATAAAGAGAGTATTATTATTGCCAAACATGCTGGTCCCTTAACATGGCAAATTTATCAAAAAAAAATTCTACCAAAAATTGAACAAGCGATTATGACAGAAGACAAATAAAATATCGACATATTGATTTTAAATAATTTTTACCATTTTTATCTATTAAATGAAAACACCGAATACTATGAGATTTTTTCAAATTTCTTTATGTTGAATTAAAAAAATGTTTAAGAAAAGGCTAAAAATACTTTTTATGAATCATCTAAATATGAAAATAATTGGCAATATTTTAAGTTGAAAAATATAATAATGCAGACTTGTAAGTAAAAACATCCAGTTTTACCACGCTATGTATGCCGTTTTATAGAGCACCACCATTTTTACGCTTAATATAAATAGCAAGCTATTATCACCACACATTTTGCCAGCTCTGGGGTATTACGACATAGCCTTGGCACTTGAGACGATTCAGAAGGATTTTTACACCTTTTTTCGTGTTTTACCCCCACGCCAGCTCTGCTTGTAACGTGCAAGCAAGTGATTTTAATTGATGCAATATAAAAGAGATTTGCCATGAGAGAACTTTACAATATTCTGGACTCTCATTCAACATGCAAAACGATAAATTACTATTATAAATCAATATATTGAAGGTACTGTATGATATTAATACTGATTGCAAAAGAAAGATCATTGGCATACATCGAAAAAAGCTAAAGAAAGAAATATTCTAGAAGTTCATATGAGCTTATGCGTAAACTTTTATGACGCAAATAAAATAGGCTTTTGTTGCAATCATCATTTTTTATGAAAAATATTTGATTATGTTTTTTCTTCTAAAAATTCTTGCGGTGTAAAACAATATGTTTTTGAGCAAAATTCACATGTGACTGAAATATATTTATTTTTAACCATTTTATTGCGTTCATCAATAGAAAAGCCTTCTAGGATTCCTTTAATTTTTTCGTGTGAACAAGAACATTGATCGACAAGAGAAAAAGGGTTAAAAACTCTAATACCTTGTTCATGAAAAAGACGGAACAAGAGCTGTTTACTACCGACTTGGGGATCTGTTAATTCTGAACTTTCAATCGTTGCCATGAGTATTTTAGCTTCCTGCCATTGGTTATCCAATTGGGTATGAGTTTTCGTTTCTTCTCGCTTTTGATGAGGGGCATCTATTTTATGATGAGACGATTCTTGGGGTAAAAGTTGGATCAAAATACCTCCAGCTCGCCAGCTTTTCTGCTGTTTTCCTTGTTGGTCACGATTAATTAATATAGCAACAGCCAGACGGATATCGGTAGGAATTTGTTCTGATTGATCAAAATAAATACGAGAAGCTTCTTGTAAATTTGATCCATCTAATGCAACTATCCCTTGATAGGGTTGCATATGGGGACCTTGATCAATTGTGAAAGCTAAAGTGCCTTTTCCTAAAAGTGTTTCTGAAGAGGTTTGACCATTGTCTATGGCTTGTTTAAGCTGTTCTTTATCAAAACGAGCGTATCCACGTAAACTTGAAGGAGGCAAAAAATCGCACACCAACATATTAACTGGTCCATCGGAATGAGTTTGTAAAATAAATTTTCCCGTAAGTTTTAGAGAAGTTCCAAACAGAACCGTTAAAAGTAAAGCTTCTGCTAGAAGATAAGAAACCGGTTCAGGGTATTGATGTCTGTTAAGAATAGAATTTAAAGTTTCCCCAAGTTGTACGGCACGTCCACGGATATCAAGTTCTTCAACTTGAAAGGGAATAACACTATCATCTTCATGCAAGAAGTTGTTGTTGAGAGAGGCTTCATCTTTAGCTTGTTCACTCATAGCTTTGCCTTTTTTATATAATTTGTTGTAGGGAGGCTATTGTGGAGAGAAAAACGCATCTTGTAAACACCAAGAAAGAATTGCTTTTTGAGCATGAAGACGATTTTCAGCCTCATCGAAAACAACGGAGTGCGGTCCATCAATCACAGAATCAACCACTTCTTCACCACGATGAGCAGGAAGACAATGCATAAAAAGAGCATCAGATTTTGCTAATTTCATGAGAGATTCATTGACTTGATAAGGCTGAAAAATAGAATGACTGCGAGCACGAAATTCTTGTCCCATGGAGACCCATGTATCGGTCATAATACAATCAGCATCTTGAGCCGCTTTTTGGGGATCATGGGTTAGCATAAGATGTGCTCCCCGCTCACGTGCCCAATGTACAAATTGTTCCTGTGGTTCACTGCCCTTTGGTGTGGCAATACGCAAATGAAAACCAAAAAGAGCTGCAGCTTCAATTAAGGAATGAAGCACATTATTACCATCCCCCATCCACGCAAATATTTTGCTAGCAATTGGCCCCCGATGCTCCTCATAGGTTAAGATATCTGCTAGAATTTGGCAAGGATGTGTATCATCTGTAAGGGCATTAATGACAGGAATTTGTGCATATTGTGCCAATTCGAGCATACGTTGGTGTTTCGTTGTTCGCAATATCACGATATCCACAAAACGGGATAAAACGCGCGCCGTATCAGCTATGGTTTCACTATGACCAAGTTGCATCTCTGAACCCGTGAGCATGATTGTATCTCCGCCAAGCTGGCGCATACTGATATCGAATGAAATACGGGTTCGTGTGGATGGTTTTTCAAAAATCATCGCAAGTGTTTTACCTATAAAAGGTTTTGAACCTTTTCCTGCTTTAAAAGATGCTTTAAGGATCTTTGCATAATCGATCAGTGCACGTGCTATTGCTGGCGTTAAAATGGATAAGTCCGTGAAATGACGAAGAGCATTTGTCATGTGTGTGATATTTGTCTTTCTTTGTTTACTTGTGCAAGATACGCTATTGCTTTTTCAATACGATGTAAACTTTCATCTATTTCTTCTTCCCTAATGATAAGAGGAGGCAATAAGCGCACAACGTTGTTGTTGGCTGCAACGCTTAAGAGATATTCATTTTCCAAAGCATTAACGACAAGATTTGAAGGTACAATACACTGAATACCCAACATAAGCCCCATCCCCTGAACTGCGCAGATAATATCAGGATAGATATTGAGAATGTGCAAAAGTCCACTTTTTAGTTTATCCCCCATACGCTGAACATGGTTAAGAAAACTTGGCTCTAACAAAACATCAAGAACACTATTTCCTACAGCCATTCCAAGAAGATTTCCTCCAAAGGTTGAGCCATGTGTCCCAAGTGTCATGCTTTTTGCAACTTTATCCGTTGCAAGGCAAGCACCTAATGGAAATCCCCCTCCTAATCCTTTTGCGAGGGTAAGAATATCAGGCGTGATATCACTCCATTCATAAGCAAAAAGCTTTCCTGTTCGTCCTATACCCGTTTGGACTTCATCTAAAATCAATAACAGACCATTATCATCGCATATTTTGCGCAAAAATCTTAAATATTCATGAGGGACCGTTCGTATTCCTCCTTCTCCTTGAATAGGTTCAATAAGAATAGCGGCGGTATTTTTATTAATAGCGTTACGCAAAGCGACTTCATCACAAAAAGGTACTTGAATAAATCCACCAGCTTTAGGTCCAAAGCCTTCAAGATATTTTTCATGCCCAGTCGCAGCAAGTGCAGCAAGTGTACGTCCATGAAATGCCCCTTCAAAAGTAATTATTTCAATGCGTTCTGAATGACCAGCAGCATAGTAATAATGGCGTGCCGTTTTGAATGCGCACTCCAATGCTTCAGTACCTGAATTGCAGAAAAAAACCTTATCCGCAAAACTATTTGCACAAAGCCGCGTGGCAAAAGATGCCTGTTCAGGAGATTGAAAAATATTAGAAATATGCCAAAGTTTTTCAGCTTGTATTTTGAGCGTATCAACCAATTTTGGATGTGAATACCCTAATGCGTTAACAGCAATACCAGATGTGAAATCAAGATAATGTTCTCCTTTATCGGAAATAAGCCATACACCATGCCCTTGTTCAAAATGCAAATTTCGTCTTGCGAAGCATTCATAAAGTGGTTGTATAGAGACGGCATCCATCATAATTCCCTTTATATTTTAGTCTTTTCAATATATATATATACAAAGCAACACTACAAATAAAACAGCATGGTATATTTCGTTACGGTGCTTTCAACATTTCATTACGATTAGTGATTACACCTATAGAATAGATCATTACACCAATTGAAAAAAAGTCAATGAAGGTTCTACAAATAAGCATTTTGGGAAAAAGCCTTAAACAAAAGTGAAAGTTTAACCTATGATTGATTTGCAAGTTGGGGAAAACATTCTAAATAAACTCTTTAAGAGGTAAAGACTCTTGTCATAGAGTGAGTGCATATTGTAATTTACAATATAATAAGCAAGATGATGTGTTTTGATTTGTAAATCCACAGGTTGGATGATTTTTTTATGCTCACGTAGAGTGTAAAGTTCTTTCATTCAGCGTAATGAAAACATTATTTAAACATTTGAAGATGCAACGGGGGAGAGCATCTTAGTGACGTAATCGGAATGGAGTGCTGGTATGGGTTGGACATGTGAACGCGTTGAGCTTCTTAAAAAGCTTTGGAGTGAAGGGTTAAGTGCAAGTCAAATTGCTGCTCAATTGGGTGGGGTCAGCAGAAATGCAGTCATCGGCAAAGTACATCGATTAAAGTTACCAGGACGTGGTAAGACAGTACAAGGAAGCACCACGCGTGCGCAAAAAACTCCCGTGGGAAGTAGCAGCCCATCATCTCCACGTGTGCGTCGCAACACATCCACGGTATCGCCAATAAACACATCATCTGTAAGTATTGAAGAAACCGCTTTAAAGACAGAATTTGTAGTGGAAGATGTAAAAGAAGTTGATATGTCCACAAAATCCAATGTAGTTGTGCCTATATCACGTCAACTTAATCTTCTACAATTGAGTGAAAATACATGTAGATGGCCGGTTGGCGATCCATTATCAGCAGATTTTCATTTTTGTGGTGCAGATTCTGATGAAAATAGCCCCTATTGTGCCTTTCATGCTAAGCTAGCATTTCAACCAATATCTGAAAGACGTCGGATAAGAGTGTAATATCCTCAATTGAATCTCGTATTCTACGCCTTCTGCGCTTCGCTATTAAATTTTAATTATCGAATTATTATGAGAAAGAAATTTAATGGAGCTTTTAATGAATGAAAAAATTTCTTCATGAAACTATTCAACGAAACTGTATCTTTTGGTGCTATTGCGCAGCTGTGTGTTGTAAAGTTATATTCCTGTTTATTTTCACAATTTTCTTTAATTTAGTTGTACTGCTTTTAACACTATCCATAGCGACATCTTTTGAATAAGCTAGTTTCTCAATTTCTCATGTTTTTATGCTTCGTGTATTTAATAGAGTAATGCTGTGGTTTATAAAAATAATTTATCGCTTTGCAACCTGAATGAGATCCATTTATATCTCTCTCATTTTAAGTCCTCTTATATTGAATCAATCAAAATCTTTTGTTTGGGCGTCACGAGCGAGATGAGAACTGTGGAGAGTTAAAAACACTTAAAGAAAGGCATGCCTCTTATAAATGCTTTCAAGTGCCAAGGACTTAAAGGGTTGTTGCAACATTGGGAGATGGCAAAGTGTACAATGATGCCAGATTGCCCTTTTATTAAGTATAAAGATAGGGGGTGCTTCATGGATTTATCATTATACTCTTCACGGATGCCGTCGCAAAATAGGCTTGGGAGCGTTGAGAGATGTTTCTTTAAAACAAGCCTGTGAATACATGCAATTCAATGTCATTCTGTTTTGCGTGAGGGATGTGCCCCGTTAAAGAATGCGATAAACAAAAGCGTGAAGCAATACGTAGAATGTAAAATAATATCTTTATAATTTTTTATAAAAAATTATAAAGAAGGGAATATTGTATTCAAGGCTCTTACGAAATATACAAAAACAATAAATTATAAGTATAAATAAATATAAAATCTAGAGCGACCACAATAACATCACTTTCCTTCTCCCGACACAAAACGGCGCAACCAAACATAAAGCGCACCTTCTCCGCCATGCTGACGCGCTGCTTGCTCAAACGCGTGGACATAATATCGAAAAGCTGGTGTTGATAACCAATACGGAACAAATCTATACAAAGCTCCATCGCTCCCAACGGATCGTCCTTTTCCTGTAATCACAAGGACATAACGCAATCCTCTCTGCTGAGAGGACTGTAGAAATTTTTTTAAGAAAAAATAAGCTTCTTCCTGTATATAACCATGGAGATCAAGACGCGCCTCAAGAGGACAACGACCTTGGGAAATTTTACGATATGCAACATGATCAAAAAAATGAATCTTTTGTGCTTGTGTAACTGACCTCTTTTCTCTTTTAATAATTGTCGAGGGTTGTTGATTTTCCTGAGACAATGAGGAGATTTGAGTTACAGGCTGTTTTTTATCATTAATATTTGCAATAGTTTCTGAAGCAGAAGAGAGCATCTTACCGTGAAGCGGTGTTATCGTACGACAAACCATCTCCCATAAAAGACGATCTTGTGAAGCCAATAAATCTCTTTTTTGTCTCCATTTACTTGAGGACATTTTAATTTCTCATAAATCATTGAATGCTTATGGAAGAAAAACAAAAAGTATTTTAATTTTCATTTTCTGTAGCAAAAAGCTTCCAGTTGGGATCTGACGATAAACTATTGCGAACAAAAGTCCAAATATCCCTGATTTCTACAATAGCATCAGGATCACCGTCTATACGCTCGCCCTGTTCATTATAAGTAACAGAAATCATCTCACTGACAATACGTATCGTTAAAAGTTCATCTTTTTCTTGTATTGCCGCCGCAACAAATTCGGCCTTATTAATTCCAACAAAAGTGAATTCTATTCTTTCTTTATTTTTTTCTCGTTGCTCAATAGCCATACAAAAGCTCTCAAAAACATCCTGACAAAGCAAGCTTTTAAGTTGATTGCGATCACCTTTGGCAAAAGCTGTTACAATCATTTCATACGCAATTTGTGCACCTTTTATAAAAAGTTGAGGAGAAAAATGAGGATCAATTCTATGAAATTCCCGCAAATTTTTATTCAAAACACTCCCCTCCGGTGAAATTTTATCAATTTCACTAAAGTCGTCTTTTTGTGAATTTTTCTGATGAGGGAACGAAACAATATTATCAGCCGTTTCTGCTTCAACTTGTTTTTTAGAACGTCGTGAATAAGGATCAAAGGGTGGCTTTTCAAACCCAATTCGTTTCCCTAATACATTACGGAGTTGCACAAAAATAACAACCATAACAACAAGAGCTATGACAAGTATAACGTCAAATTCCATAGGCGCTGTCAATCTCCAAAGCTTAAGTCTCTAATAAACATTGCAGTCAATACCATTTATCAATAAATATGTAAAATAAGGAATCTTATCATTCAAATATTTTTATAGATTTTGTATTTAAACGGAGTTCTCTTAAGAATTTCTCCCCCTACTCATCTAGAAGGAAACTTTCATGTGATAAAACTTTATTCTATAAATCCTCGTTTTTTTGTTGTTATCTTTCTTTGCATTCTTTTAATCGAGATTGCTGGTTTTATCTTTGTTGGTCAAGAAATTGGTATTTTGGCAACCTTGAGCTTGGTTATTCTCACAACCATAGTTGGGGTTGTTTTATTGCGAATTCAAGGGATTAGCCTCTTAAAAAATATACAAAATGAACTTATCCAAGGACGCACATTAGAGAATAATATTATTAATGATGCTTTCATCATGTTTAGTGCAATTTTACTTATTCTTCCCGGCTTTGTAACTGACCTTTTGGGAATATTACTTCTTATTAAACCAATTCGCTCTGTTGCTTGGCATTTCTTTGCATCATTAAAAAACAAAATGAATCCCAATACTAAAAGAAAAAATGACTCTGAAAAAATAATTGATCTAAAAGCAGAAGATTACACAATTCATGATACGACAGAATCTCCATGGCGCAAAAATGATGATAACCATTGAAATGCCTAAAAAATCTGTAACAAACTAAAAAAATATTCAAGATAAAGAGCGCATTTCTTGCAACCTTTTGCAAGGCGTGATAACCAATCTGGTCTTTAGATCTAAAATAAATATACATATTATAATGGAAGAGGTTTGTCGTATGGCCGAAGATGAAATGAATAACAGTGGTGGAGAGCCGGTTTTTGCTGTATTAACTCAATATTTAAAAGATTTATCATTCGAAAACCCTGGTGCTCCTCGTTCATTACGTGCACGTGAAAAATCACCACAAATTGATATCAATATTAACGTCAATGCTAACCCAATTGGTGATGACAATTATGATGTCGTTTTGTCTCTCTCCGTCAAAGCCAATGATGAAACTGAAACCTTATTTCATGTAGAACTTATTTACGGTGGTGTTTTCCACCTTAAAAACATTCCACAAGAACATGTTATGCCACTGGTCTTTATTGAATGTCCCCGTCTTTTATTTCCATTTGCTCGCCAAATTATATCTGATGCTACTCAAAGTGGTGGTTTTCCACCTTTGTGGATTGATCCTATTGATTTTGCAGCACTCTTCCAAAAGCGTCTTTCTGAAGAGCAAAAAGACAATCAAATACAGCCCTCTTAAAAAATTTATTTTTTTGCTATCAAAAAGCCCCTTGATATATTATTGGTATATTAGGGGCTTTTTTCCTTTAGACGACTTTTGCGGCATGATAAGCCGCAAGCATTGCAATATTGACAACATCTGTATCGCTCCCACTAAACGGTACAATTTGGACAGATTTTTCCAATCCAATTAAAATAGGACCAATGATAGTTGCTTCACCGAGTTCTTGTAACATTTTGCTTGCAACGGAAGATGCGTGATATCCAGGCATAACCAAAATGTTAGCAGGCTCCGTTAATCCCATAAATGGATATTGCTGCATCAATTTGGAATTGAGCGCCACATCAGCGCTTATTTCTCCATCAAACTCAAAATCAACCTTGCGTTCGTGCAAAATATTAATTGCATCCTGAATTTGCTGCGTCGTCTGCCCTTTCATGTAGCCAAACGTAGAAAATGCTAAAAATGCTACCCGTGGTTGATACCCAAATCCACGTACAAACGAAGCTGTTTGTTCCGCTATATCAGCAAATTCTTCAGCATTAGGATTTTCATAAACAGCTGTATCGGCAATAAACACAGTTCGGCCACGGCAAATGGCCATTGAAATACCAATCAATCGTTCTTTTGGTTTTTCATCAATTGCCCGACGTATATCGATCAACGCTGTTTCATAATTGCGTGTCACCCCTGTAACCATTGCATCAGCATCTCCTAGTGCCACCATACACGCAGCAAAATAATTGCGATCATTATTGATACGACGATGACAGTCACGCAACAGCCAGCCTTGACGCTGCATCTTTTTATAAAGATAATTCGCATAAGCATCTGTACGGCAAGAAAGCTTGGCATTTATAATAGAAATACCTTCACGCTCCAAATCAATTCCAGCGATAACAGCTGCTTCTCTTATTTGCTCTTCCCGACCAACCAAAATCGCTTGTCCTAATTTTTGATGAACATAAGAAACGGCTGCCCGCATAACTTGTTCTTCTTCACCTTCTGCAAAAACAATTTGTTTTGGCGCTTGACGAACGTGGTTATAAACCCCACGCATTATCGAAGAAGTAGGATCACGCCTCGCATTTAAATCACGCTCATAGGCCTCTAAATCATCTATGTTCTTTTGTGCAACACCGCTTTCCATTGCTGCTTTTGCTACCGCTATTGAAACAACTGTGAACAACCGCGGATCAAAAGGAACGGGAATGATATAATTAGGACCAAATTTTAATCGCTTTCCACGATAAGCTTCTGCAACGCTGTCAGGTACTTCCTCATGCGCTAAATCGGCAAGAGCCCTTGCCGCAGCAATCTTCATGTCTTCATTAATAACTGTTGCACGCACATCAAGCGCACCACGAAATATATAAGGAAAACAGAGAACATTATTAATCTGATTTGGATAATCGGAACGCCCTGTTGCGACAATGGCATCATGACGCACTTGCATAACCTCTTCCGGTGTAATTTCTGGATCGGGATTGGCCATAGCAAAAATGATCGGCTGCGGCGCCATGGATTTTACCATTTCAGGGGTAAGAGCACCTTTAGCAGAAACCCCGAAAAATATATCTGCTCCTTCCATTGCTTCCATAAGCGTACGTTTATCCGTTTGAATAGCATGCGCAGATTTCCACTGATTCATTCCCTCTTTACGACCTTCATAGACCACACCCTTTGTATCACATAATATGATATTTTCAGAACGAAAGCCCATTGCTTTAATCAGTTCAATACAAGCAATCCCAGCAGAACCAGCACCATTACAGACTAACCGCGTATTTTGCATATCGCGCCCTGTTAAAGTCAAAGCATTGAGAACACCCGCAGCAACAATAATCGCTGTACCATGTTGATCATCGTGAAAAACAGGAATATTCATCACCTCGCGTAGGCGGCTTTCAATCATAAAGCACTCAGGTGCCTTAATGTCTTCAAGATTGATTCCACCAAAAGAAGGTTCTAAATGACGCACCAAATTGATAAAACTTTCCGTATCATTTATATCAATTTCTAAATCAATGGAATCAATATCCGCAAAACGCTTAAACAGCACTGCTTTGCCTTCCATGACCGGCTTAGAGGCAAGTGCACCTAAATTGCCTAACCCTAAAATAGCGGTTCCATTTGAAATAACAGCAACAAGATTACCTTTTGCTGTATAATCATAAGCTAGCGCTGGATTTTGAGCAATTGCCTTAACTGGAACGGCAACACCTGGTGAATAAGCAAGTGCTAAATCATGCTGTGTTGCCATAGACTTTGTTGCAATAATCTCAAGCTTTCCTGGTCGACCACGACTATGAAAATCTAGAGCTTCTCTTTCGCTCGCACTGTAAACAGTTTGAGACATTTTCTGATCCTGCTCGCTCTTTTTCATCTCACTTTATTTTCTCCAAAAACAGTGTAAATTTTGCTTGATAATGCGTATAGTCATTAAATTTGATTCATATATTAGAAATCGCTATTCTTGCCTTAGCAAATCTGATGATGCGTTGCAATTTAGAGATAAATAGATATTGAAGTAAACAAAAAAGAGTAAAAACTTCACTTAAAGGAAACAGGCCTCGTACAAATGGATAAAAAAAACAATCATAAAAATAATTTAATTCCACAGCCTGCCTCCCCATCTGCTTCCTCTCAAGAACGTCTTACACCTATGATGGAGCAGTACATAGAAATCAAAGCCGTCCATCATGATTCCCTTCTCTTTTACCGAATGGGGGATTTTTATGAATTATTTTTTAATGATGCGATTGAAGCTGCTCAGGCTTTAGGAATCACACTCACAGCACGCGGAAAACATTTAGGACAAGATATTCCTATGTGTGGTGTTCCCGTTCATGCTGCAGATGATTATTTACAAAAACTGATTGCTTGTGGTTACCGAGTTGCTGTTTGTGAACAAATAGAAGATCCTGCTGAAGCAAAAAAACGTGGCTCAAAATCTGTTGTTCGGCGTGATGTTGTTCGTCTTGTAACACCTGGAACAATAACAGAAGAAAAACTCCTTGATCCAACACGCGCAAATTATTTGATGACACTTTCCCGTATAAAAACTAGCGATGGAGAGGAATTTGCTCTTTCTTGGATTGATATCTCAACAGGCATATTTCGTGTAACAGAGAGCCGCCAAGAAAAACTTTTAGCAGATATTATGCGTGTGGATCCACAAGAAATCATTGTTTCTGATTCATTTTTTCATGATAAATCTCACAAGTCACTTTTTAGTGTTCTTGATCGTATCGTTTCACCTCAACCTGCTTGTCTCTTTGATGCACTCACCGCTGAACGCGATATTTGCAATTATTTTAAACTCTCAACTCTTGAAGGCGTTGCCGATTATTCACGCTGTGAACTCTCTGCAATTGTAGCTGCTATTCGTTATATCGAAAAAACACAAATCACGCATCGCCCTCCCCTCATGCAGCCTGAGCGCCAAAATGAAAGTGCGACTCTTTTTATTGATGCCGCAACCAGACTAAGCCTTGAACTTATTCGTACGACATCAGGTCAACGGGATGGAAGTTTATTAAAAGCTATTGATCGCACTGTAACAGGAGGAGGATCACGCCTTCTTATTGACCGCCTTATTGCTCCCCTCACCACTCCTTCAGCTATTGATACGCGTTTGGATTCTATCGATTTTTTTCTACGTAATCCTTCTCTTGCAGAAGCGATAAAGCTTATTTTAAAGGGGGGACCAGATATGCCCCGCGCCGTTTCACGTTTGGCTCTTGGACGAGGAGGTCCCCGTGATATGGCGACAATCCAGCGTGGCTTTGAAATCATTCGTGAATTGCATCAACTTCTTGATAATGAGCTTCTGCCTCAAGAAATAAGTGATGTACAACAGGTGTTCTCAAAATTACCCACAGCGTTATACTTTCATTTAGAACAAGCATTAGCTGATGATCTCCCACTCCTTAAACGTGATGGTGGTTTTATTCGTTCTAATTATCATAAAGAGCTCGATGAAATGCGTGCTTTACGTGATGAATCTCGCCGTGTCATTGCTGAGCTTCAAGCGCAATATGCCCAAGAAACAGATATTAAGACGCTTAAAATAAAGCATAATAATATTCTAGGTTATTTCATTGAAGTAACCAGCACACAAGCATCTTCCCTTACAAATAATCCACAAGCTAAAGCACGTTTTATTCATCGGCAAACAATGGCAAACGCTATGCGTTTTACGACAACAGAGCTCGCTGACCTTGAAAGCCGTATTGCCCATGCTGCCAATCACGCATTGACACTTGAACTAGAGATTTTTGATATTCTCGTTCATGAAATTACCGAACAAGTTGATTTTATTCGTAAAGCCTCTGAAGCACTTGCTATTTTAGATGTCTCTGTCGCTTTAGCATATCTTGCTGAAGAACAAGGATATTGCCGCCCTAAAATTGATCTTTCACTTACCTTTCGCATTACAGCAGGACGCCATCCTGTCGTTGAGCAAGCACTCCGCAAACAAGCAGCAGAACCTTTTATTGCCAATAATTGTGATCTCTCTGTGCAAGAAAATCAGCAATATGCAGCAATCTGGCTGTTGACAGGGCCTAATATGGGAGGAAAATCAACTTTTTTGCGGCAAAATGCTCTTATTGCTATTATGGCGCAAATGGGGTCCTTCGTTCCAGCAACTTCAGCACATATTGGTGTCGTTGATCGCCTATTTAGTCGCGTTGGGGCTTCCGATGATCTTGCACGAGGGCGCTCAACCTTTATGATGGAAATGGTTGAAACAGCAACGATTCTCAATCATGCTAGCCACCATTCCCTTGTTATTCTTGATGAAATAGGACGTGGAACATCAACCTTTGATGGACTTTCTATTGCTTGGGCTGCTGTTGAATATCTCCATGAAGTTAACCATTGTCGTGCTATTCTTGCTACCCATTTTCATGAAATGACTGCACTTACCGAAAAACTTGACAGACTGCATAATGTAACCATGAAAGTCAAAAATTGGGATGGTGATGTAGTTTTTCTTCATGAGGTCACACCAGGAGCCGCTGACCGTTCCTATGGTGTACAAGTCGCAAAGCTTGCTGGACTTCCCCCAGCCGTTATTACACGAGCAACAGATGTACTCCATCAATTAGAACAAGGCGAAATGGCTGGAAAAGGACATAAACTCATTGATGATTTACCACTCTTTTCTCTTAAAGCAACATCTCCCGTCAATGAAGCAAAAAACAAACATTGTATACTTCACGAAGCTTTAAAAAATATTCATCCCGATGAACTCTCTCCTAAACAAGCTTTAGAAGCAATTTACCACCTCAAACAGCTTGAAAAGAGTAACCCTTTATAGAAAACAGATGTTATTTTTTATTAAAAAACCTTCTTAATAGGAGATAACGTAACCATTTTTGATATACCACAGCATAAACAGTTATTTATCGTATTCCCATCGCTTTTCTACATAATATATTTTGATAAGTGTAATTGCCTATAGGCAAAACCCTATGCATTATATTTCATATTCCCTTAGATTAATATTGGCTCTTATACAAAAAATTGGTCAAGATCGACTATTTTTACAAGATAGTCGTTTTTTGTAAAGATTGTCATGAAATCTCCTCCACCTTGCAAATACGCCATATTTAGTGAATTATGCTTTTTCACGATCGATATTATTGTTATCATAGCAACATTTCTAGTTTAAAGCTGTTGGTGTTGGAATGCCATCCCATTTTGCATAATAAATTCATAGATAATGGGTCTCGTATTTTCTTCACATTTTAAGTTATAAAGAGCTCTTTTACTGTTTTCATATGAAACATATAATCAGATATATCACAGCTGTACTTTATTTTCATAAACATCCTTCAACTCCTTCCCACACCTTAATGGATAAGGATTTTCATTCGAATAAAGTCTGCAAATAGTCCAGCTTCTAACGGATTTTCCTTGACTTCCTAATCATGTGCTTCTCTTAAACTCAAAGCTTTACAAACAAGTCTAAGAATATTCACCACACACTAAAAACACACTTAATATTTAAGGAAGATGCCGTATATCACAGCTCTAAATGACAGTGTTTTACGGTACAACAAGATAATGCCACCAGTACAATAAATATCTTTCATAAATTATGAGTAATAAGAAATCATAATCTCATATAAGATTGGAATATGATATGAAAAGTAATTATACTGTATCTGTCTTACATAGCTGCTAAAATAAGCAATCTACCGCAGTTTTTAGTTGTATTGATAGCTTTTTAATCATACTCATCATGACTCGAAATATTCTGATAAGTTCATAAACTCATAAAATAATTAGCTTAGAATATCGTGCAAAAGATGCAAAAAATCAGAGCACTATCTCTATTCAACTCATCAAATATTACGTACTGCACCCTTTGCAGCAGATGTGGTCATCGCTGCATAGGCTTTGAGAGCCTTTGAAACTTTACGCTGACGCTTCTCAATCGGTTGCCAAGCGCCTTTTCCTTTTGCTTCCATCTTAGAACGGCGCTGGTTCATCTCAACGTCATCCACCAACATATGAATTCTACGATTTGGAATATCAATTTCTATGATATCCCCCTCTTCCACCAACGCAATTTCTCCTCCTTCAGCAGCTTCTGGTGAAATATGTCCTATTGAGAGCCCTGAACTTCCACCTGAAAAACGTCCATCTGTAACAAGTGCACAAACCTTGCCTAATCCTTTAGATTTGAGATAACTCGTTGGATAAAGCATTTCTTGCATTCCAGGTCCACCACGTGGGCCTTCATAACGGATTAAAACAATTTCACCTATTTTAATCTTATCAGTTAATATAGCTGAAACAGCTGAATCTTGGCTTTCAAAAATTCTTGCCGGACCTTTAAAAGTTAAAATTGATTGATCAACGCCTGCTGTTTTTACAATGCAGCCATCTTTTGCAAGATTCCCATAAAGAACTGCCAATCCTCCATCTTGTGAATATGCGTGTTCCCTATCGCGAATCACACCTTTTTCACGATCAAGGTCAAGGGTCTCATAGCGACAAGATTGACTAAAAGCTGTCTGTGTTGGAATACCACCTGGAGCGGCACGATAAAATGCATGAACTGTTGGCTCATTAGTTTGCTTTACATCCCAGCGGTAAAGAGCTTCTTTCATTGTTTTTGCGTGAACCGTATAAGTTGATGTATCAATGAGTCCTGCCGCATCCAGTTCACCTAAAAGCCCCATAATACCACCAGCGCGATGAACATCTTCCATATGTACATTTGCAACAGCAGGAGCAACCTTACATAAAACAGGAACACAACGTGAAAGATGATCAATATCCGTCATGGTAAAATCCACCTCACCTTCTTGCGCTGCAGCTAAAAGATGCAGTACTGTATTGGTTGATCCCCCCATGGCAATATCAACGGTCATTGCATTTTCAAAAGCCTTGCGTGAAGCAATAGAGCGCGGCAAAACTGTTTCATCATCTTCTTCATAATAACGTTTAACCAATGCAACAATCTGTTTTCCAGCTTCTTCAAAAAGCATTCGTCGATCTGCATGTGTTGCTAACATTGATCCATTTCCGGGAAGAGAAAGCCCCAATGCTTCCGTTAAGCAATTCATAGAATTGGCCGTAAACATTCCTGAACAAGAACCACATGTAGGACAAGCAGCACGCTCCATTTCAGCAACTTCTTCTTCTGAATTTTGTTCTGAAGCTGCTGCAACCATGGCATCGACCAAATCAACCGTTAGATCTTGATCCTTCCATTTAATCTTACCTGCTTCCATAGGACCGCCTGAAACAAAGATTGTCGGAATATTCAACCGTAAAGCAGCCATTAACATACCAGGTGTAATTTTGTCACAATTAGAAATACAAACAAGTGCATCTGCACAGTGTGCATTAACCATATACTCTACAGAATCAGCAATGATTTCACGTGAGGGCAACGAATAGAGCATTCCATCGTGCCCCATCGCAATTCCATCATCTACAGCAATGGTATTAAATTCTTTCGCAACACCACCGGCAACTGCTATCTGTTGTGCGACTAATTGCCCAAGATCTTTTAAATGAACATGCCCTGGTACAAATTGTGTAAAAGAATTCGCAATCGCAATAATGGGTTTACCAAAATCAGTATCTTTCATCCCTGTTGCACGCCAAAGTCCGCGGGCTCCTGCCATATTACGCCCGTGGGTTGATATTCTTGAACGGTAAGAAGGCATTATTTTTTTCCCCTCAAATAATTCCATTTTGCTTGTTGTGCTGTAACTTCATTATAAAAACAAGAGCTTTAATATTCAAAAGAGAAAAATACCTTGTACTGCGGCATTTGAAGCACAAAATTAAAAGCTCTGCATAAACTTTTTCATAAAGCCTTTGTTTTTTATTACCTGTTAATCAACATCTAATCCCTGTGCAAGTCCACGTTTGAGACAAATATCAAAACGCTTCAGTATAACACGAACTGTTCCAGATTTTTGTATGCCAGATTTGGTTAGCATATTGCATCTATCTGTTTGCGTAATTTCTGGAATTGGAAAGAATATAAAGAAATCGTGATAAAAATCTATCATCTCCTTATAATTCAGCTTTACACCTTTCAAACGCATTCATAAAAATATCTTTTAAATAATGATGACGCATTATCTCATGCTTTTGTTTTTACACTCTTCAATAGAGCTACTCCCCTCAGGAAGAACAAAACACACCAAACAAAATACACTTGTATAGCCTTTATACTCATTTTAAAGAGACATCTTTCAATGCACTCGAGCCCATTTCACGATAGCGCCTATGAATGGTATAACAGCCCCCGTGAATAATATAAATCTATAAGGGACATCTTCACACTTATGAAGAAGAAAACTGACACCATCATACATTTTTTATCCCCATATCGTGAACGTCCTTGGTAATTGAGACAATTAAAAAGAGATATTTTTATTCCTTTCTTCAAGTGTTTTTATCCACATGGCTCTCCCTGCTTATGACATCAAGCAAGTGACTTTAATTGTTTCAATATAAGAAGATCTCAAATGAGAGAACCTTATGATATTCGGGACTCTCATTCCAGTTGTAAAAAATTAATTATGAATATAAATCAATACTTAATCTAATTATAACTCACATTACACCCTTTACGAAAAAACAGATAGAATTTATAAAGAGTACAGCTTTTTCTCGTAAGGTAATCTAGTGCAGAGTTACAATTTGTAGTTCATGCTCATTGGCTCCAGCAAGGGCGATAGAACGCTCATCGGATAAAATGATAGGATAACCTGTTTCACCAAAGAGAGCCCATATCGTAATGCCTGGGGTCATTGGTGGAAGATCTGGAAAGTTTTTAGCCAGATCATCTGTACAAACTTTTTTTAAATAGGCAATCTGTCCCGCATCAGAGTAGGATGTGTTCTGAAACGACAAGTTTTGTTTGTGTTCTCCCATTTCACTGTTCCTTTACGCCTTAACTTTTATGACTCACCACTACTGACTTTAATTGGAATCTGTTTTATTTCTTTTTTTAATTTTGGTTGATACAGATTAATTGATAAAAGACCATTTTTCAACTCTGCATTTGTAACATGCATCCCTTCCGCGAGAACAAAGGTTCGCTGGAATTGTCGCGCAGCTATACCGCGATATAAATATTGATGATTTTGGTTGTCTGTTTGTTTACCATGAATAACCAATTGATTATCATCGAGTAAAATATTAAGATGGTTAATCTTAAATCCAGCAACAGCCAAAGTTATCCGGATATGATTTGCATCATCACTTTTATGCAAACGTTCAATATTATAGGCTGGGTAAGCCTCATCAGCTTTACCGATACGTTGCAATATTTTTTCTACGGTTTCAAACCCTAAAAGAAAAGGATTGGAGAAAGGCGTCACATGTGTCATTCATGAGTATCCTCTTTAAAACGGCTTTACTTGACCAAACTCTATAAAAGTGTTCGCTGCACTCCTCTCATATGGCGAGCGTGAATGATAACTTCAAGAGAGAAGATTTAAGAGAGTTCAATGCCTCAAAGTAACATAAAATTATCAAAGGTGCGAAATTTATCTAGTATATTGTATAATAAAGATGAAATTGCGGAAATATTTCGCCGTTTTTCTGTGCAACGCCCAACACCTAAGAGTGATCTTAACTACATAAATACTTTTACACTTTTAGTTGCCGTTGTGCTTTCGGCTCAAGCGACAGATGTAAGCGTTAATAAAGCGACAAAAGAATTATTTTGCCTTGCTGATCAACCGGAAAAAATGGTTGCATTAGGGGAAGAAGAAATAGCAAATCATATCCGTTCAATTGGCCTTTGGCGTGCAAAAGCACGTAATGTTTATGCGCTTTGCAACTGTTTAATTGATTATTATGGCGGTCAAGTACCCGATACGCGTGAAGCACTCATGGCCCTTCCTGGAGTGGGGCGCAAAACGGCTAATGTGGTCTTGAATGTTGCTTTTGGTCAGCCTACATTGGCAGTAGATACACATATTTTTCGCTTAAGCAATCGTCTTGGTTTGGCGCCTGGAAAAACACCAGAAATTGTTGAGAAAAAATTATTAAAGATTATACCGGTTCATTATATTCGCCATGCGCATCATTGGCTGATTTTACATGGTCGCTATATTTGTCAAGCCCGTAAACCACAATGTACGCAATGCATTATTGCCGATTTATGTAAAGCAGCCATCAAAACAAATGCAATTCCAGCACCTTTGGTTGAGCTTCAAGGCAATGGAGCGCCGATTTTTTTGTAATACGGTCTTGCTATTTTGTGTATACTAGCTTATGAAAACGTCTTTAAGAGCCGCCCGGCAGGGCATGCCGTGGCTGTTTAAATGCTTGTTCAAGCGTTGGTCCGCTTGAGTGAATAAAATGTTTGATTGAATAAATTAATGTACGGAGTAGCAAAATGCCCAAGATGAAGACCAAATCATCCGCTAAAAAGCGGTTTAAAATCACTGCGTCAGGCAAAATTAAAGTAGCAGCTGCCGGTAAGCGCCACGGCATGATTAAGCGTTCGAATAAATTTATTCGCGATGCACGTGGAACAATGGTTTTGTGTGAACAAGATGCTAAAAAAGTCATTCAGCATTATTTGCCGAATGGTATTTAAACCTTACGCTTTTGATTTTGAGGAGATTATAATATGGCTCGTGTGAAAAGAGGTGTGACAGCACACGCTAAGCACAAAAAAGTTCTTAAACAGGCTGAAGGTTTTTACGGTCGTCGTAAAAATACCATTCGTGCAGCTAAAGCAGCGGTTGATCGTTCAAAGCAATACGCTTATCGTGACCGCAAAAATAGGAAACGTACTTTCCGTGCTTTGTGGATTCAGAGAATTAATGCGGCTGTTCGCGCAGAAGGTTTAACTTATGGACGTTTTATTGATGGCTTATCAAAAGCCGGTATTGAGGTTGATCGTAAGGTTCTTTCAGATATAGCAATCCATGAGGCAGAAGCATTTTCTGCTTTAGTTGCTTCGGCAAAAAAAGCTTTAGAATATTTAAAAGATACGACACCTAATGCTTTCGAAGGCGCTGTCAAATAAGCCAGTCGTGTTCTCTTAAAGCATTCATTTATTCGAGGTCCCGTGCTGGCTATTGCGAGTGCGGGTTTTTCTTTATTAAAAAATAGGCAAAAATATGAATGATATTGAGCGTCTGGAACAAGAAATTTGTTTAGCCTTAGAGGCAGCAGGTGATGAACAAGCACTTGAAGAAGTGCGTATTGCAGCATTGGGTAAAAAAGGTAGTATCTCTGAAAAATTAAAAGAATTAGGAAAAATGGATGCTGGCGAGCGCCATAAAGTTGGACCAGTTCTTAATGGATTAAAAAATCGCATTTTAGAATTATGGGCACAAAAGCGTGATCTTCTGAAAAGACAGGCAATGGATGCCCGTCTTTCTCGTGAAACAGTTGATGTTACCTTGCCTGTTCGCTCTTCACCTATAGAACGGGGACGCATTCATCCTATTTCACAAGTGATTGAGGAAATTATTGCCATTTATACAAAGTTGGGTTTTTCTCTTGCAGAGGGACCTGATATTGAAACAGATTATTATAATTTTACAGCATTGAATTTTCCTGAAGGGCATCCAGCGCGTGAAATGCATGATACCTTCTTTTTTGATGTTGATAAAATGGGAGAACGAAAATTATTGCGAACCCATACATCACCCGTACAAATTCGCACACTAGAAAAACAAAAAGCACCGATACGAATCATTATTCCTGGAAAAACTTACCGCATGGATTCGGATGCAACACATTCTCCCATGTTCCATCAGGTCGAGGGTCTTGTCATTGATAAAACCTCCACCATTGCACATATGATGTGGCTGCATGAAACTTTTTGTAAAGCATTTTTTGAAGTTCCCTCTGTAAAAATGCGTTTTCGTCCCTCTTTTTTCCCTTTTACCGAACCATCTATGGAGGTAGATATTCAATGTGATCGTTCTGGTTCAGAAGTAAAGTTCGGAGAAGGGCAGGATTGGTTGGAAATTTTAGGATGCGGAATGGTGCATCCCCAGGTGTTGAAAAATGTTGGTTTAGATCCAGATGAATATCAAGGTTTTGCATGGGGCATGGGCATTGATCGTATTGCCATGTTGAAATACGGTATGCCTGATTTGCGGGCTTTTTTTGATGCTGACCTGCGTTGGTTAGACCATTATGGCTTTCGTTGCTTTGATATGCCTGCTTTTTTTCCTAATAGAAATGTGTGATCTTAGTCATCGCTTTCATGTGAGGTTTTAAAATGAAGTTTACATTGTCCTGGTTAAAAGATCACTTAGAAACAAATGCATCTTTGAATGAAATTTGTGAAAAATTAACCGCTATAGGTCTTGAGGTTGATTACGTTGATGATCGGTCTTCTTTAAAAGGTTTTGTGATTGCAAAAGTTTTAACAGCAATAAAGCATCCTGATGCAGATAAACTTCAAATTTTATCAGTCGATACAGGGACTTCCACACCTGTTCAAGTTGTCTGTGGAGCACCAAATGCACGCGCAGGTCTTGTTGGTGTTCTGGCACTACCAGGCACTTATATTCTAGGACTTGATGTAACATTATCTGTAGGAAAAATCCGAGGTGTTGAAAGTTTTGGGATGATGTGTTCACAAGCGGAGCTTGAATTATCAAATGAGCATGATGGGATTATTGAACTTCCAGAAGATGCACCTATTGGAGGTTCATTTGCAGCTTATGCTGGTTTAGATGATCCGGTTATTGATATTGGTTTGACCCCTAATCGTTCCGATTGCACAGGTGTTCGTGGTATTGCACGTGATCTTGCTGCCGCTGGAATGGGAAAATTAAAAGAATTATCCTTGTCAAAATTTGATCCTTCCTTTGAAACACCTCTCGATGTTTCATTAGATTTTTCGCAAGATTCATCATTATGTTTAGGTTTTGCTTGGCGTGAAGTGCGCAATGTTCAAAATGGTGCATCACCACAGTGGATGCAACAGCGTTTGAATGCAATTGGTCTGAGACCGATTAATGCGCTTGTTGATATGACCAATTACATCAGTTTTGACCTTGGTCGTCCGCTCCATGTTTTTGATGCAGATAAAATTAAAGGTAATTTGTGTGTACGTTGCGCGCGTGAAGGAGAGCAGCTTCAAGCACTGAACGGAAAAATCTATCATCTGGGCCCTAAGAATTGTGTCATTGCAGATGACGAGGGGGTTGTTTCGATTGCCGGTATCATGGGCGGTGAAAGAACGAGTTGTGATGAAACAACACATCGCATTATTATTGAATCGGCGCTTTGGGATGCGCGAAGCATTGCACAAACAGGAAGAGCATTAGGTCTTATTAGTGATGCACGTTATCGATTTGAACGAGGTGTTGACCCGGCTTTTATAGAAACAGGACTTGAGATTGCAACAGAATTGGTCTTACGTCTTTGTGGTGGTGAAGTATCTAAAAAGAAGATCGTTGGCTATCAGCAACAAGAAATCAAACAGATCGCTTTTCCTTTTTCTGAAATTAAACGTTTAACAAATTTGGAAATAGAACCTGAAAAAGTCATCTCTATTTTAACAAAACTTGGATTTTTTGTTGAAGGAAAAGGAGAAGTCGTTACGGTAAAAGTACCATCATGGCGCCCTGATATTATGGGTAAAGCCGATTTGGTGGAAGAGGTTATGAGAATTTATGGGTTAGATAAAATTAAACCTATTCCTTTGGAAAACTTTGCAGAAGGAAAAGATCAAATTTTAACATGCGCACAAATTCGTTCACGTGCTACACGTTTGGCTCTAGTGCAACGTGGTATGAAAGAAGCGGTGACATGGTCTTTTATTTCTGAAAATCAAGCTCTTGCTTTTGGAGGAGGTCAAGAAGAGCTTAAATTAGTTAATCCTATTGCTGCTGATATGTCAATGATGCGTCCTTCCCTTTTACCTGGCTTGATTATGGCGGCACAAAGAAATGCTGATCGTGGTTTTTCCGATCTTGCTTTGTTTGAAGTTTCAAGTATTTATGAGGGCGACACCCCTGATAAACAACACCGTGTTGTTAGTGGAATTCGTCGCGGAACAGAGCAATTTAAAGGGGCTGGGCGTTTTTGGAATGGAAATGCAACCGTCGTTGATGTTTTTGATGCCAAAGCAGATGCTTTAGCTATTTTAGAAGCATGCGATATGGATGTTGGGAAAGTGCAGATTGAAGTTGGAGCACCGGATTGGTATCATCCTGGTCGTTCAGGTGTCATAAAACTTGGATCAAAGATTATTCTTGGTTTTTTTGGTGTTTTTCATCCTGCTACATTAGAAAAGTTAGATGTCAGTGGCCCTTTATGCGGCTTTGAAATTTTTCTAGATCGAATTCCAGAATCAAAGAAAAAAACGACCAAAAGCCGTCCTCCTTTGAAACTCTCACCTTTTCAAATGGTGCGGCGTGATTTTGCCTTTATAGCGGATAAAACTGTTGCCTCTTCTCTTATTATTCGGGCGGCAAGTGGAGCCGATAAAAAACTTATTCATTCAGTGCAGGTTTTTGATATTTTTGAAGATTTAAGCTTTGGTGAAGATAAAAAATCTGTTGCAATTGAAGTAACTATTCAGCCCATAGAACGGACTTTAACAGATGAAGATTTAGAAAAGCTTGCCTCAAAGATCGTGGATAATGTTACCAAAATGACAGGTGCATATTTACGCTACTGAGTATTCTCATTTTTTATGAGATATTTTACATGAAGTGGGAGCTTGTTTGAGTACTCCCTTTTTGTTTAGCACTCAAGAGCTATAGAGCTTCTTGAAAGGGGATTTTATTACCAAAACAAGCTGCTTAAATCATCAGTTTTTTCAATATGAAAAAACTGTTTTTAAACATCTTGAAAAGTTATTTTTTCTCTTAATCCTTCATTGCAAATGTAAAAGATAACTGCTATTGCTAAATGATAATGCAAATTATTTGCAATAAAAAGAAGGCATATAAAGGAAAGAGAGAATCAATGAACGTAAGAACGTTTTTCACCATAGTTTTTGGAAGTGTTATTTTTTTTACACCCAATTTTGCTTTGTGTGCTGGTAAATTTAAAGCTGTTACGACATTCACTATCATTGCTGATATGGCACGCAATGTAGCAGGTGATGCCGCTGATGTTGAATCCATTACAAAACCAGGTGCGGAAATTCATGAATACCAACCCACCCCACGCGATCTTATGCGTGCTCAGGGAGCTAACCTTGTATTGTGGAATGGTTTAGAGTTAGAGCTTTGGTTTGAAAAGTTTTTTCAAAATATCAAGGATGTTCCAAGTGTTGTTGTTTCAAAAGGTATTGTACCCATTAAAATTGGTGAGGGCCCCTTTAGCGGTAAACCCAATCCTCATGCGTGGATGTCACCGACCTCTGCTTTGATTTACGTTGATAATATTCGCGATGCTTTTGTAAAATATGATCCTGAACATGCTGAAATTTATAAACAGAATGCTGAAATTTATAAACAGAAAATTCGTGCAACGATTGATCCAATTAGGGCTGAATTAGAAGCTGTACCGCAAGATAAACGTTGGCTTGTGACCAGTGAGGGGGCTTTTAGCTATTTGGCGCGTGATTTTGATCTAAAAGAACTTTATTTATGGCCCATCAATGCTGACCAACAAGGAACACCACAGCAGGTCAAGCATGTTATTGATATGGTTCGCAAATACAATATTCATGCAGTTTTTTCTGAAAGCACTATTTCCCCTGCGCCTGCTAAGCAGGTTGCCAGAGAAACAGGAGCTAAATACGGTGGTGTTCTTTATGTTGATTCTTTAAGTGAGAAAAATGGTGAGGTACCCACTTATATTGATTTATTACGTGTCACGAGTGGGCGTATTAGCAATGCTTTAGTAGAGGGAGTAAAAAACCAATGACGGAATGTGGAATTTTTGCCCAAGGAGTAACGGTAACATATCGTAATGGACATACAGCTTTACGCGAAGTGAATTTTGAAAGTCCAAAGGGTTCTATTACGGCATTGGTTGGTGTTAATGGATCCGGTAAGTCAACGTTATTTAAAGCGATTATGGGGTTTGTACGCCCCTCAAAGGGAAAAATTCGTATGTTTGATTTGCCCGTTGATGTAGCTTTGAAAAAAAATCTTATTGCTTATGTTCCTCAAAGTGAAGATGTTGATTGGAATTTTCCTGTCTTGGTTGAAGATGTTGTATTGATGGGGCGGTACGGTCATATGAATTTCTTTCGCTATGCCCGTACACAAGATTATGAAGCCGTTCGTATTGCCTTAGAACGTGTTGATATGCTGGCTTTTGCCAAGCGCCAAATTGGAGAACTTTCTGGTGGACAGAAAAAGCGTGTTTTTCTAGCACGCGCTCTTGCACAGAAAGCAAAAGCTATTTTATTAGATGAGCCGTTTACAGGGGTTGACGTTACAACAGAAGATAAAATCATTGCTTTGTTACAAGATCTTCGTAAAGAAGGAGCTGTGATCTTGGTTTCAACTCACAATTTGGGTTCTGTTCGTGAATTTTGTGATCATACGGTTTTAATAAAAGGAACAGTGTTAGCTTCTGGGTTAACAGAAAAAATCTTTACAAAGGAAAATCTGGAGAAAACTTTTGGAGGGTCTTTGCATCACCATATTTTTGATCTTCAAACCACAAAAAAAAATGATGTTTTCATGGGAAGAAAGCAGTCTAGCGTTTGTGAAGATATTGAAAGAGTGGAGCACGTTGCATGATTTCTTGGTTGCTTGAGCCACTGAGCTATCAATATATGGTGAATGCAATGTGGGTTTCTGGGTTAGTTGGGTGTGTTTGTGCCTTTCTTTCAGCTTTTTTGATGTTAAAAGGTTGGTCATTGATTGGTGATGCACTTTCCCATTCGATTGTTCCTGGTGTAGCAGGAGCTTACCTTTTAGGGTTACCTTTTTCACTCGGCGCTTTTTTTTCTGGTGGTCTTGCAGCAGCAGCAATGCTCTTTTTTAACCACCGGACAAAGCTTAAAGAAGATACCATTATTGGGCTCATTTTTTCTTCCTTTTTTGCCTTTGGGTTGTTTCTCAAATCATTAAAACCAATGGCTGTTAATATTGATACGATTGTTTTGGGAAATATTTTAGCAGTGAGTTCAACAGATATTCTACAATTGGCTTTTATCGGCTTTGTTTCGTTGCTTATATTGCTTTTGAAATGGAAAGATCTTCTTGTTTCGTTATTTGATGAAACGCATGCGCATGCCATTGGATTAAACGTAAAATTTTTAAAGATTCTCTTTTTCACATTGCTTGCCGCTTGTACCGTTGCTGCGATGCAAACCGTTGGAGCGTTCTTAGTCATTTGTCTTGTTGTGACACCTGGGGCAACGGCCTATCTTTTAAGTGATCGTTTCGTAAACATCTTGGTTATTGCAGTTGTAATTGGAACCTTCACAAGTGTCTTGGGTGTTTATGTGAGTTATTTTTTGAATGCACAAACGGGGGGGGTTGTAGTGCTTTTTCAAGCATCTTTATTTGTTTTGGCTTTTATTTTTGCTCCTAAACATGGGTTTATTGCTGCGCGCTTACGCATAAATGCGGCAAAAAAGGGTGTAATATTATCATGATTGATCAATTACTGCTTCCATTTCAGTTTTCTTTTATGCTTAAGGGTATGCTTATTGTCATGATTCTTTCTATTCCCATGGCGATGCTTTCCTGTTTTCTTATTTTGAAAGGATGGGCGCTGTTAGGCGATGCCATTTCTCATGCAGTTTTTCCAGGTGTTGTTGTTGGTTATATGACAACACCATGGGTAATCGCATTTTTAACTTCTTTGCCATTTGCTTGGTTTCAGCATATGCGTCCAGAGAATATTACAATGACTTTGATTACTTGCGGTGCTTTTGTTGCAGGAATGGTGTGTGCACTATTAACGGGTTTTTTAGGGAGCAATAGCCGTATCAAACAGGACACGGTGATGGGTGTGGTCTTTTCTTCAATGTTTGGTTTGGGGCTTGTTTTAGCCACGTCTATTTATAGTAGCTTAGATTTGAATCATATTCTATTTGGTAATCTCTTGGGTGTTAACTGGCTTGATATAACGCAGACGGCAATCATTTCTGCTGTTGTCACTTTTATTTTAGCAGCAAAATGGCGCGACTTTATGCTGTATATTTTTGACACAGTTCAAGGACGTGCAATGGGGTTACCAATATCTCTACTCCACTATACCCTGCTAACGATGATTTCTCTTACAATTGTTGCGGCTTTGAAAGCTGTAGGTATCGTACTCGTTATTTCTTTACTGATAGCACCAGGAGCAATTGCCTATCTTGTCACAAAGCGGTTTTCTTTTATGTTAATGATCGCGATACTTGTTGCAGCTTTTTCTGGTTTTTTAGGGATTTATCTCAGCTTATTTATCGGCTCTGATTCTGCTTCCACAATTGTGTTGATCTTGACGTTGATTTTTATGGCTATTTTCATGATGATTTTCTTTCGTCGAAACACAGTTCAAGAGACTTGAAAGTGTTAAAATTCATGCATATCAGCCATGCATTTTTATATATTGTTTCTCATTTTTATTTTAATTAGAGTTTGGGGTGCTAGGTTATTTTTCCTCCTAATATCTAGCAGGTGAATGCAGTAAATTTTCTCCCCCCCAACACTGCATTCTTAATTAAGAGGCTGCATTGATTTCTTCTGCAGCCTTTTTATTTTTTTGTTTTTCTAAAATCTCTCCTCTTTTCTTGAAATCATTTAAAATGATTATAATATTGTGTAAGCTATTCGGTATTTTCAAGGAACTTATAACAGCAAAGACACTTACGCATGAAGGGGTAGAGCGTAATTGTGCACTCAGACATGTAAACAGAAAAAAACAGATACAATGTTTTTGTATAGGGTTTTGCGTAGAGGAAAATAGTACGAGAAAATGAAAAAAGATTTGAAGATATCGCACCCTTTACGTATCTGCTATTATATAGCAGGGTGGGCGATGGTTATATTAGGTATTATCGGTGTCGTATTACCTATTATGCCAACTGTGCCTTTTTTATTGGTTGCCTCATGGTGTTTTACGCGTTCTTCTCCACGTTTTCATCAATGGTTGAATAATCATCGTATTTTTGGTCCCCCTATTAAGCGATGGGAAGAAAAAAAAGCAATCTCTCCATTCGTTAAAGTTTTTGCAATGATGAGTATGACAGGAGGATTTTTATCCTTTTTTGTAATGCTACACCCTCCTTTGTGGATTTCTTTACTTGTTGCGGTTATATTATTGCTGATTGCCATTTATATTGTAACACGTCCATCTTCCTAATGATAAAAAAGGCTTTATGGGATACTCTTTTTAGCTTCAACTTATTTGTAAAAACTATGAGAACTTTTAAGTTTTGAATATAAGCTCTCCATTTCCAAAATGCATATGAAATAGCAAGCTTTTTGAACGCAATTAATTAATAATATGTTTGTGAAATAATTTTTATGAACACTCAAAATGTTCTCACTTGGTAAACAATGATAAATCACATTCATGGAAGAGAGTCATTATTTTTGTAAAGCATGTTTGTATGAATCTCTACATATACATCATTAAAAAGTCATTGATATGATAGTCATTTCTTTCTAAAAGACATTTCGTTTGTTTTCATATCTCTTAATGAGGATATAATACAAAGCTTACTAAACACCATCATTTTTATACTTATACAGTTAAGAAGCCGGTCTATTATATCAATCTTTAATGTTACATCTGTTATTAACTTAAGAATAATTCATAAGAAACAACAGAGTTTTTCAAATGGTTTTATATATACACGCATTCTTATTATAATATGCGAATAAATAATTTCTCTGTCTTTGTATAAAGCTTATTCGAAATAAAAATATTATTGCATTCTCTGTTTTTAATAAAGTCATGCCCCTCACGTAAAACAAAAGGTCTCCCAAATCATGTTATTTACACATTTATTTTAATGAAACATCTCCCAACACTTTACTCATTTCATAATAGCAGACCATACATGGATAAAGTAAAATCTCATTGTAACGTGTATAAAATCTATTTGAGCACCATCATCCTTGCCTTTCAAAATGCACACCAATAGTCACCATGCTATTTGTCATCCTCCAATGTTGCCTTAGTAATTCCTAATGCTACAATTATAGCTTGTCATCTGGTTTTGTATATTTTGACACTAGATTTTGTACCAATTTATTTTTTCAAAGAGTTTAAAGATGTTCTCAAAGGGTTTTGAAAGCCTTTTCTCATTTTTACTTATGGAAACGCACTTTTTTCTGATTTTCGGTAATTTTTGCAATTTTAGGTGTCAAAATCTATTTTGATAAAACGCGCATTGAATGGTCAAAATTGTACATAAAAACAACAAATTACCACGTATTCCTACTTAATCCAACCTCTTCCCACTTAGTATAAAACCTACTGTCAAACTACAACAATAACCCTTAGAACTTGAAAACCTTCATACATGCAAGGAGATGAGTGTGCTTGATTTAACAGGGTTAAAATGAGAAAATCTCCTTGGCTAAACTTCCTTGGCCCGTTAAGTATTTTTTTAATGCGTCGTAAATATTTTTAAGTCTTATCTATCGCGCCTTATGTAAGTGAAGCGTATACGTGGTAGGCCAAGTAGAATCTGCTCAAAAACAGCCGAACTGTTTACAGACCAGCAAAGGTTAAGAATCCTCGTCCTTAGGGTAGGACAAAAATCAATCTTATAAACAATATGATGGATCAATATACTTGTTTTAAAGAACCGGAAACTATGTCTTTATAGGTCTAGCAATTCGTTTTTTATTACCAAAAAAATTGAGATAACGTTGTACTTCTTTTGAATCACCGATCGTTTTTTCAGGATTATCTGAAAGTTTTACGGCTGGTCGACCATTGGCATAGGTCACCTTACAAACAAGGGAAAGAGCATCAAGAGTTTCGATTTCCTGAGGTGCACAGCCTGTAAAATCATTGGTAAGATCCGTGCCCCATCCAAAACTCATGCGCACTTTACCATGGAAATGATGATAGGTTTTTTCAATTGTATTGACATCAAGAGCATCAGAAAAAATTAAAAGTTTTTTGCGTGGATCTTTTCCTTTTTCTTTCCACCATTGAATAATACGTTCACCACCTTCAATAGGAGGCGCACTATCGGGTCTGAAACCCGTCCAATCAGCGACCCAATCTGGTGCATTGCGTAAAAATTCTTCTGTACCAAAGGTATCAGGTAATACAATGAGAAGATTTCCACCATAATAACGATTCCAATCTTGCAAGACTTGATACGGAGCTCTGCGTAATTCATCATCATTGTTGCTGAGAGCCGCAATAACCATAGGCAATTCGTGTGCATTGGTTCCAAGAGCTTCTAAATCCGTATCCATGGCAAGAAGAACATTAGAAGTTCCAGTAAAAGAATGACCAATGCCTTCTTTTAATGCTTCCACACACCAGCGCTGCCATAAAAAAGAATGGCGACGCCTTGTCCCAAAGTCAGATATTTTAATATCAGGCAATTTTTTGAGACGTTCAACTTTACTCCACATTTTTGCTTTAGCACGCGCATAAAGTACATCAAGAGCAAAACGATCTAGTTTTTTGAGAGCAGCACGTGAACGTAATTCACTAATAATAGCAAGGGCAGGAATTTCCCACATGGAACTATGGGCCCAGGGTCCATGAAAATGAAGGATATATTGGCCATCTTTGCGGGTGAGTTCATATTCTGGAAGTTGAAAATTCTCAAGCCACTGAAGAAAATCCGGTTCAAAAATTTGTTTGCGTCCATAAAATGTATTACCAGCAAGCCAAATCATTTCTTTTTTTGTAAAGCGCAAACTAAGAGCATGATCAAGTTGGGCACGCAATTCACTCTCATCAATATCGTCGGCAAGACGTATTGTTTTAGAGCGATTTATGAGGGAAAAAGTAACATTAACATTAGGATATAACCCCCAAATCATCTGCACCATTAGAAGCTTATAAAAATCCGTATCAAGAAGTGACCGAATAATGGGATCAAGTTTCCAAGTGTGATTGTAAACACGTCTAGCAATATCCGGATGATTCATAACCTTTTTCTTTCATTTTCATAAAATCTAAAATATTATGCACCAACACGGCTAATATAGGCGGTGCAATATAACAACTCTACAGTTTTGGACAAGAATAAAAAGTCTGCTCTCTTTTTTCATCTTTAATCTTTAAGATTTGACAATACGTATAATTTCATGCTGACCTGTTTTTTGTAACTTTATCCCTATATGAACTTCGGTATATTCTTTGCTATTAATATAGAGCATATTTTTAGGTCCCCATTTTACTTTAATGCAATAAACGGCATCATAAAACTTCATTGTTGCTTCATATTTTGGCCAAATAGAGGGTAAATGTGGCTGCAAAAACAATAGGTCTCCCTGACGCTGTATTCCAAGAATAGCTTGTGTTGCGGCGCGATAAAACCAACCGGCTGAACCTGTATACCAAGTCCAACCGCCTTGACCACATCGTGGTTCAACAGCATAAATATCTGCGACCATTACATAAGGTTCAACACGATAAATTTCAGGATCTTGTCCATGGGTAATTGGGTTTATCATAGAAAATAAAGCATAAGCTTTATCGTTTTGTTCCATTTCAGCCAACGCAAAAATACTCCAAATGGCACCATGCGTGTATTGACCACCATTTTCTCGAATTCCTGGAGGATAACCTTTTATATAACCAGGCTCGAGCGTACTTTTATCAAAAGGCGGCCAAAAAAGGCGAATGAGTCCGCCTTTTTTATCATAGAGATGTTCCAACATTGATGTCATTGCTTGTTTTTGACGTTCAGGCGATGCCATTTGAGAAATGATAGCCCAAGATTGAGCAATGGTATCAATTTGACATTCATCATTGATTTTAGAGCCAAGAGGTGTTCCATCATCAAAATAACCACGTCGATACCAAGCACCATCCCAACCATTTTTCTCTAGGCATTTTGTTAAATGTTCAAGGTACGTACTCCATATTTGCATATGGCTATTGTCAGCACGTTTTTTGGCTAAAGAGATAAATGCTTGTAATGTGTACCCAAGAAACCATCCTAACCAAATGCTTTCGCCTTTTCCTTCCACACCGACCAAATTCATGCCATCATTCCAATCCCCACCTAAAATAAGAGGGAGACCATGTGGTCCGCAGCGTTTAATGGCAAGGTCTAAAGCTAAAACACAATGTTCATAAACTGTTGCAACCTTTGGGGATTGGGTGGGTTGAAAATAAGCATCCTGTTGCCCACTTTTGAGAACATCACCTTCAATAAAAGGAATGAGCGTATCAAGAAAAGCGTCATCACCAGTGGTAGTGACATAAAGAGCTGTTGCATATGCAAGCCAAACGATATCATCAGAAATGTATGTACGAACACCAGCATTTGTGTCAGGCAACCACCAATGTTGCACATCACCTTCAAGAAATTGGTGCGCTGCTGCATTTAACAATTGTTCACGTGCTAATTGTGGTTCCAGCAATAACAAAGACAAGCTATCTTGTAACTGGTCACGAAAACCAAATGCACCACTCGCTTGGTAAAAGCCTGCGCGTGCCATGATGCGGCATGCGTAGATTTGATAAGGAAGCCAATGGTTGACCATAAGATTAAAAGAAGCATCAGGTGTTTTGACTTGGAAAGGAGAAACAAAATCACTCCATTGCTGTTTTTGTTTTGTGAGCTGAATTTCAAAATCACTTGCACGTACTTGATTGAGTAATTTTTCAGCTTCTTGCCTATTTTCAGCACTGCCAAGATAGAAGATGATTTCTTTTGTTTGCCCTGGTTGAAGATCAATATCATAGGCGAATGCTGAACAAGGATCACATCCTGCTTCAATGGTATTCGAAAGAGCAGCGGCTTTACGGATCGCATTTGGACGTGTTACGGTTCCCGTTGCACCAATAAATTCAGCGCGATTGGTCGTAGTGCTGGTTGGCATTTCGGACGCTGATAAAAATGTAACTTGTTGAGATTTCTCGATGTGATAGGGATTTTGAATAAAATGTGCACCCCATCTGGTCTCATAAGAGGAAACAATAAAGGGGGCATATTTTGTACGGACATTTCCCAAAACCCATTCAACATAATTATAAAGGCGTAAACTGCGTGGTTTTTTCCCTTCATTCGTAAGGATAAGACGTGAAAAGCGAATAGGTTTTTCGGGATCAAGTGTATGAGTCAATTCTAATGCGATTTCTGAATGTGTTGATTTAAAAGTTGAGAATCCAAACCCATGACACGCCTCATAGACAATATTTTCGTCACATTCAACAGTAGAAACGGGTGAGAAACGTTTTAAAGACTGGCGATCAACCAGATAAAGAGCTTCTCCTGGTCGGTTAGACGTTGGATCATTCGCCCAAGGAGTTAGTTGATAATCGCGGCTATTGTTAGCCCAAGTAAAAATTGCACCTTCAGCAGAGACATGAAAACCAAATCTGTGATTAGCAATGACATTAATCCACGGATGCGGTGTAGTGGTACGTCCATGAAGACGTATTACATAATGATTGTGCTGATTAAAACCACCGTAACCATTCCAATATCTTAGATCTTCTCCATTTGGGAGAAAAGAGGATGGTTTTTGTTGGCTAATAAGACCAATGGAAGAAAAAAGATTTTGTTCAGTTTGTGTTGTAAATTGCTGTCCTTCGTTATATCTTGGCAAGTCTAATTGATCATAAGGTTCTTGATAATTTTTACGAACTGTGAGATTAAAATCATTCTCATCAAGTCGTTTAAGTTGTTCAGATAAAGAGCCATTTTGGGCATCAAGAACGATACGCGCTGATGCAATAAGCGTTTTAAAACTCTGTTCACTCATTTGATCGCGTCGAAGCATGAAAATATGTTGGCGTTCATCTGCTTTTTGCGTGTGGTGATAATAAGATTCACAGACCCACTCAAGAGCGCGTTGTGTACTTTGTATATAAGAAAATGTTTGTTCATTAAGAATGACCAAATCAACAATGAGTCCACGCATACGCCAATATTCATGTGCTTTAAGGAGCTCGCGCAGTACAGTTATATTTCCCTCGTTATTTAATCTAAGAAGACAGAGTGGATTGTCTCCTGAGATAGACATGGGCCAAAGATTAGACTGTTTTCCTAGCGTTTTTGCTAATATTTCAGAAGGAAGACGCCACGTTCTTTCTGGATAAATAAGTGGTGTTGCATATTTTTGATAGACAATAGCTTCTTTAAGCTGGGTTCCGCTCTGATGCAGTGCGACTTGTGAGCGCGTCCATGCCATTGAAAGTTCTTTTTGAAACATATCAGGTTGTCGATAATGTTTAATATGATTATGCAACGCTTCTTTTGTATGAGCAGCGAAAGTCCAAAAAATAAGTTCTGCTTTGCCATGGGCTGGAATTTGTACACAGCAGCGCAATGACATAATAGGATCTAGAACACAACCTTGACTGTTACTAAAACGAGTATTTTGGTCAAATGCAGCGGGACGATGAATAGATCGCCCCCGACCAATAAACAGAGAGCGATCTGTTTCAGCTTCTGTCTCTTGGAGAGTATCTGTTGTACTAGAAACAAAATGAGCAATATGAATATCAGGGTCGCTAGGTGAGCGTTTACGCCTTTTGGCAAAAATTGTTTTGCCTTCCTCAGCAATTTCTGTCTCTATAAACATACGAGAAAAAACAGGATGAACTTGGTCTGTATCCATCGTGGCAAGTGCTAATTCACCATAAGAAGTCACTTCAATGAGTCGGTCTTTATTTGTCGTATTCATCAGTTGAATACGTCTCCCTTCGCCACATCCTTCAGATGTAATAAGACATTCAAGTGTTGATTTAATACCATCAACCATTTTTGTATATTCAGCCTTTTCATCTGTAAAAATGCTGACAGCGTCTTCTTCAATAACACGTGTTGGCTCACCAGTAACAGACCACCACCGTCCACTATGCGTATCACGTAAGAAGAATAAAGTACCTTGTTGATCTTCTGTTGCATCAGGAATAAAGCGCGTAATCGCATAATCGTGCCAACGACTGTAACCAGAACCGTTCGCTGTTAACATGGTAGAATAAAAGCCATTAGACAAAAGTAAAGTTGCTCGTGGTTTGAGTAACGGGTTTGTAATAATGCGCAAAGGGGCTGCGTCAAATGCTTGAGACTTATTGCGCATACGATTAACAGCTTTGGTATGAATAATAGGAATGAGATGAGGCGCTCTTTCCTGTAAGAGCAATTGTGTTGCTTCAATAACGGGATCACGGTGAAAACGATCACGCATTCGCCCTTGAAAAATAACATTGTTAAGAGCAAGAATAGACATGCCATGATGATGCGCATAATAATTGCGTACAATGGCGTATTTTTCCCCTGTTTTCACGCGTGTTGGAGTAAAATCAACAGAGTCATAATAACCATATGTTCCTAAAGCTCCAAGATCACGGAGTCGTTTTAAATTAGCGACAGCGCAAGCAGGAACATATTGTGCCGCTAGAAGGCTGGCATAGGGAGCAATGACAGCATTGCGTGAAAGACCACGTTGGAGTCCGAGGTTTGGAACACCAAAATGAGCGTATTGGTAATTCATTAAATGATCGCGAGCATTAAATGCGGCTTCTGAAATACCCCATGGCAATTCCCGTTTATGGGCATATTGTATTTGACAACGAATAATCAATCGATTTGTTTGATCTAGGAGAGATCCTAAAGGTTCATGCATTACGAGAGATGGCATAAGATATTCAAACATTGATCCAGACCATGATAGGAGTGCACCTTTCCCACCTATGGGTACGAGAAGTCGACCAAGACGAAACCAATGTTTAAGTTTTATATCTCCTTTTGCGATGGCAAAAAAGCTTGCAAGACGTGCTTCTGAAGCAAGTAGGTCATAACAATTTTCATCGAGTTTGTTTTCTTGAACACGATATCCTATGGATAAGAGATGCCGTTTAGGCTGTTCTAAAAAGTCAAATTTCATATCAAAGGCTATTTGCCGTGCCATTATAGCCAGCCTGTTTAGTTTTTTACTTAATTTTTCAGTATCACAATGAGCAGTCGCATCATTATGATGAGCGTTACAGGTGTCGATAAGGCATTTAGCCCAAGAAAGCGCACCAGCAGATTCTATCGTTTGAATTTTGTGGTCAAGTTCACCGACTAAGTGCACAATATCGTGGGCTGCAAGTGAAAGATCTATGATGTGAGAAGGGACCGTATTTTCTTGTTCTAAAAAAGTGAAGACAGAGTCATGAAAACGAGTGATGTTTTCTTCGATTTTTTGGCGTAAAGAGCGTAAACTGGGTTGATGATCTGGAATTTCTCTGACAGTTTCTTCAAGAATAGCAAGAACATCCGATAAGCCTTCTCGATCACTTTGGAAAAAAAGAGGCGGTTTTTCAGCCCATTCACTTAAAGCAGAAGAGAGTGTTACCAAATGACCGGCAAGATTTCCTGAATCAACGGTTGATACATAAGTAGGTAAAAGAGGCCTGAGTGTATCCGTTTCATACCAATTATAGAGATGACCACGAAACTTTTCCATTTTTGTAAGAGAGCGTAATGTACATTCAATACGGGTGATGGTCTCTTCAAAACCAATCCAGCCAAAATCACGTGCTGCAATAATAGAAAGGAGATAAACCCCAATATTCGTAGGCGATGTACGTTGAGCAACAAGAGGTTCAGGATCTTCTTGAAAATTATCGGGAGGCAAATAGTTGTTTTGTGCATTGACAAAGGTTGCATAATAAAGCCATGTCCGACGTGCAATAGAACGGAGTTTTTTTTCATCTTTTGAAGAAAGATCAAGGCTATCTTGAAAGGTTGAAGGTTGACTCACAATCCAAGCAATGAAGGGTGAAAAAAACCATGCTATCCCAAAAGGCAAAGCAACCAAGCTTGCAAAACTATCAGAAAAAAGAGGGAGTGCTATAGTAAGAATACCAATAAGCGATGCTGGTGCCATTGTAAAAACATAGAAACGCAAACTATTGGGTATTGATTTTGTTGCGGCAGAAGTTTTCCATTCAAGAAGATGCTGTTTTGAAATCGTCATACGATAGAGTGTACGAATAATCGCATCGGTCATAAAATACGCCGAATGAGCAAGAAACGTCGTTTTAAGAAATATATCAGCGCTTGTAAGAGCAATTTTGTTCCAAATTAATTGAAAATGTCCACGCAAAGAATGATCTATATTGGATGAGACAAGCGTTTTTAATACACATAGAATGGGTGAAATGAAGGAGCTAAACAACAAGAATAGTTGCCAGACGATTGCACTCTTTAAAGACAAAAAAGCCCATCCTGCAAATGCTGCGATTAACCACATAAGTGGCGTGAGAGAACGACGTAAATTATCCTGCATTTTCCAACGCGTCACGGAACTTATTTGACGGTGGGGAAAAAGATAAGGCAAAAGCTGCCAATCACCGCGGACCCAACGATGATAACGCATAACATCAATATTGTAAGCGGTTGGATAGTCTTCAATGACTTCTATGCTACTTACCAGAGCAGTACGAGCATAACCTCCCTCTAAGAGATCATGGCTAAGAATAGTATTTTCTTTAATTTTGCCATCAAGCGCTTGTTCAAATGCATCAATATTATAAAGACCTTTACCGATAAAGGTGCCTTCTCCTAAAAGATCTTGATAAGTATCAGAAACAGCAAAAACATAAGGATCAATGCCACGGTTTATAGAAAAAACCCGTTGGAGAATTGATGTTTTTTTTCCTGTTGTAAGAGAAGGAATAATGCGTGGTTGTAAAATGCTATAGCCCTTTACAACCTTTCCACTTTGTGGATCAAAAACGGGATAATTGAGTGGATGGTTAAGCTTTCCAACAAGTTTCGCGACGCTCTCTGGAGTAAGACGTGTATCACAATCCAGCGTCATAACAAAACGGCAATCCATGGGAAGATGTGGATTGGGAGGATAAAAGCTTGTATTTTTATCGCCTCTTAAGAGCCGATTAAGTTCATGAAGTTTTCCTCGCTTTCGTTCCCATCCCATCCAACATTTTTCGCTTGTATTATAAAGGCGTCGGCGATGTAAAAGGAAGAAAAGCGGAAGTTCATCACGATGATAACGACTATTGAGTTTATCAATACTCTTTTGCGCATAGTGCAATAAATCAAGATCATCTTGCGTTTCTCTCAATGGAGCATCCACCCAATCTGTAATGAGTGCAAAATGAATGGCACCTTTAGGATTGGAAAGATAGTGCACTTCAAGATTGCGCACTTGTTCATCAATGTCAGCGCGTGATGTCATCAAAGTAGGTACAACAACCATTGTCCGTGCATGTTTTGGAATACCTTCTTTATATTCATAACCAATGAGTTGTTTTGATGGGACAAACCACGAAACAACAGTGTTAAATAAAGCAAAAGCAGCATCGATAGCAGGAAAAAGCGCCAATCCAGTAAAGCAAAAAGACATCCATTGTGTCATGCCAGATAGCTGTAAAAGGGCGTAAATTACCAGCAAAAGAGCAAGCGTCAGAAGAGAGACAGGAACGGCGATGACTCTCAATTTTGAGCAACAGGAAGCGCGTGTCCATTTTATGAGAAAGGGCGGAATATACCCACAAGCCTTTTCAAATATGCCACGACCATCATCAACAAGGTACCACCCCACACAAGAATGATGAGGCATATCTTTAGAAGTGGAATTTGCCATTTCTACAACTTTATGTGCAACTTCCAGTTCACTAAGAGGCGAAAAGCGAGAAACTTTTTCAATGACTTGTCGATAAATATTGCGTGAGTGAGCATCAATTTCAGAAAAATCACTATTTTTACGCAAAATAGAATCGACACAACTCACTGTTTCAAACCATGCTGTCCAATCAACATCATCTATAGCTTTAAGAGAACAGATAATATTTCCCATGGTCACACCATCTGCTGCTTGTCGGGTATGTTCATCAGCTGTTGCAATCTCTAAGCTACTGCCTTGGCTTTTCAATTGCTTTTCAAGCCAAGTTAATGCTACGGTTGAATCGACAGATGCACTGCGCAGGCGATAGAATAAATGTGCTGAAAAAGTTGGATCAACAGTAAATGGTTTATACTGCGTAAAAAGAGAGTGTAGATTTGTTTTATTTTCTACAAGAGAAATTTTATCAGCTACTTGACTAGCAAGATGGCGCATATGTCGCGCTTTTTCGATACGTACTGAAAGACGACGGACATTTTCAATGAGCAGCATTTGCATAACTGAAGGAAGAGCCCACAATTCACCAATTGTGAGCGCACAAACTTCTTGAAATCCGTTGGTCATAGCCATGAGTGTTTCTTGTGAAAAGCTGCTATCGGTATGCGCAATATAAAGCCAAGTTAAAGCAAAAATTCGTGGTATTCCGGCTTTGTGTGTAGAAAGAGGAAGTTGCTTTATGAAGGACTTGGGTAGATTACGACGTAGCTTTTGTATGGTTTTATCAATGGTGTAATGATTATCAATGAGCCATTGAGCAGATGGTGCGATGGTTTCATCATTTCGAGCAGCAAAATCACTGGTATGAAAGGCATGAAGAATAAGTTTAGCATTTTCATTCAATCTCTTGCGAAAATCTCCTACTCCTTCATATTCAGGGAGTAAAATTTCTTTACCAGAAGCTATATCATGCCCTAAGTTATAAAGATCTTCCTGTACCTTATAAATTGCACGAAGAGGAAAATCCGTATTAATAAAATGATCTTTTTTCTCTTTTTGAGAAAAAAAGCACTTTATGAAAGGTATTATGCACGTCATAGTGTCCCATTGTTATTCAATTACATTGTTTTTTATTTAAATTTTAAGCATTTTATCTGAATAGTGAACCGTTGTTAGACAAAAAACAAACTTTTTGTTTTTATTTGCAAGCATTTATAATTTTTGTTTCAATAATTTAAAAATAAGCAGACAATTTTTTTTATAAAATAAAAAGGTCACTCCTAATGAGTGACCTTAATAATAAAACCAACTTTAATGATTGATGATTAATCTTGTTCTTGTTTTTTCAAAGCTGCACCCAGAATATCACCAAGAGAAGCACCTGAATCTGTAGAACCATATTGTGCAACAGCTTCTTTTTCCTCTGCAATTTCTAAAGCTTTAATCGATACTGAAATTTTACGTGTTTTTTTATCAAATGCTGTGATGCGAGCATCAACCTTTTGCCCAATTGCGAAACGCTCAGGACGTTGCTCATCACGATCACGCGCAAGATCAGCACGCCGAATGGTTGTCTCAAGGTTGTGGTCAATCAATTTCACACCAATGTCATTGTCGTTAACAGCAATCACTTCGCATGTTACAACTGCACCTTTTCGCAATTCGCCAGAAGCAGCTGCTTCTCCAACTTTATCGCTGGAAAGCTGCTTAATTCCAAGAGAAATGCGCTCTTTTTCAATGTCAACATCAAGGACCACAGCCTTAACGATATCGCCTTTATTATAAGTATCAATAACTTGTTCACCAGGACGGTTCCAATCAAGATCAGACAAATGAACCATACCGTCAACATCGCCTTCAAGCCCAATAAACAGACCAAATTCTGTTTTATTTTTAACCTCTCCTTCAATTTGCGAATTGACAGGAAATTTATTGGCAAAAGCTTCCCATGGATTTTCAAATGTTTGTTTTAAGCCAAGAGAAATACGCCGTTTAGAAGGATCAATCTCAAGAACAACCACTTCTACTTCTTGTGATGTAGACAGAATTTTTCCAGGATGAACATTTTTCTTTGTCCAGCTCATTTCAGAAACATGGATCAGCCCTTCGATTCCTGGTTCAATTTCAACAAAACCACCGTAATCAGTAATGTTGGTAACAGCACCCGTAATTTTTTTACCAATCGGATACCGGACACTGATGCTTTCCCAAGGATCACTTTCAAGCTGTTTCATTCCAAGAGAAATACGGTGCGTATCTTGATTAATGCGAATAATCTGCACTTTAATCGTTTGGCCAATTGTGAGCACTTCAGATGGGTGATTAACACGCCGCCATGCCATATCTGTAACGTGCAAGAGACCATCAATCCCACCAAGATCAACAAAGGCACCATAATCTGTAATATTTTTCACCACACCTTCAACGATTTGATTTTCTTCAAGATTTTGTACGATTTCTGAACGTTGCTCAGCGCGACTTTCTTCTAAAACAGTGCGGCGTGAGACCACAATATTGCCACGACGACGATCCATCTTCAAAATTTCAAAGGACTGTGAATTATGCATGAGGGGTGAAACATCACGAATGGGACGAATATCAACTTGGCTGCGAGGCAAGAAAGCAACGGCACCATCAAGATCAACTGTAAAACCACCTTTTACTTGGCTAAAGATCACTCCATCAACGCGTGCACCAGCATTGAATTTTTCCTCCAAACGGACCCAACTTTCTTCGCGCCGTGCTTTTTCACGCGATAAAACAGCTTCACCCATCGCATTTTCAATGCGTTCAATGTAAACCTCAACTTCATCGCCAACTTGCAAAGAACCATCTTTTGCTTTAGCTCCAAATTCTTTGAGAGGAATACGTCCTTCGACTTTAAGACCAGCATCAATAATGGCCATGTCTTTTTCGATTGCAATAACACGACCTTTAACAACAGATCCTTCATTAAGATCATTAGTTTGAAAAGATTCTGTTAAAAGGGCTTCAAAATCCGCTGTTGTGGGATTGTATTGTGACATAAGAACTCCTAATATATACCTTGTATTATAAGGTATGAGCGCTAGGTTAGTGTTAACATGAGTAACTCCCTAGCCTTTTCCTTGAATAAAGGAAAAAAGTTAGCGCTAGGCTGGAAGTTACCTTAACGAATTTATCCAATTATATGCATTTTTATGATTGGATCAACAAAACTGCATGCAATTTCAAATGTTGCTTCTATACTCAATTCTGACGTATCAAGCAAGTGGGCGTTTTTTGCTGGTTTTAGTGGACTTTGTTTGCGCGTTATATCGCGACTGTCGCGCTGTTCAAGTTGAGCTAGGATTTCATGATAATTTGCTTGAACACCTTTTTTTAAAATCTCTTGGTAGCGGCGTTTGGCGCGTGTTTGAACATTGGCTAGAATATAAAACTTGATATCGGCATCAGGACAAACAATCGTTCCGATATCACGCCCATCAAGCACACAGCCGGGCAAAACTTTAGCAAAGTTGCGTTGTTTTTCGACAAGAATTTTGCGTACAGCAGGGTTAATTGCTATTTTTGAAGCCGCTTCACCAAGTTCATGAGAAGAAAGAAAAGAAGGATTTAAGGTATTAAAATCAAGTTCTTTAGCATAAATAATAGCATTTTTTTCATCATTAAGAGCTAAATTTTGTTGTAAAAGCGTATGAGCAACACTACGATAAGTAAGACCAGTATCGAGATGACGAAGGCGATAATGTGCAGCAATTTTGCGTGCTAAGGTTCCTTTGCCTGAGGCAGCAGGTCCATCAATGGCGATAACAAAAGGCTTCAAGCGATTTTTCCCCCAAGTTGTTTTATAAAAGGAATAAATTCTGGAAAGCTCGTAGCGATCATTCGTTTATCATCAATGGTAACAGGTTTTTCTGACACAAGCCCAAAAATGAGAAAACACATAGCAATTCGATGATCAAGATGTGTGGCAACATACCCACCCCCCAAACCTTTGGCAGAACCTTTTCCATAAACAATAAGAAAATCTTGACCTTCTTCACAGTCTACGCAATTAATTTTTAATCCTTGAGCAACAGCAGACAATCGATCCGATTCTTTTACACGCAATTCTTCAATTCCTAGCATAACTGTTTTGCCTTCTGCAAAGGCAGCTGCTACTGCCAAAGCAGGATATTCATCTATCATCGATGGAGCACGTTCTTTGGGCACCGTAACGCCTCTAAGGACCGATGATTTTATCCGTAGATCAGCAACATCCTCTCCACCTGTTTGACGTCGGTTCAAAAATTCAATTTGAGCACCCATTTCCCACAATGTTTCGATAAGTCCTATTCGAGAGTTATTTATCAAAACATTTTCAATGGTGATATCAGAGTCTTCTATAAGAAGGGCTGCGATAATTGGAAAAGCAGCAGAAGAAGGATCACCCGGAATATGAATCGTTTGTCCAGTAAGATGGGGTTGACCATTAAGATGAATCAAACGCGCACCTTCGTTATCTTTTTCTATTTCAAGTTGCGCACCGAATGCTTTTAACATTTTTTCCGTATGATCTCGTGTCAGAACTGGTTCAATAACAGTTGTAGTGCCGGCGGTATTGAGTCCAGCAAGCAGGATTGCTGATTTAATTTGGGAGGAAGCTATTGGAACACGGTAACGAATCGGATTAGCCATTTTCGGACCATAAAGCGTTAAAGGAAGGTGATCGTCGCGCGTTGCCTCAATTTCAACCCCCATGAGACGCAGTGGATCAAGGATACGTCCCATTGGACGTTTAGAGAGAGAAGCATCACCAATAAAGGTTGTTTTCATATGATACGGACCAACCATTCCCATAACCAAACGAGCACCTGTTCCAGCGTTTCCAAAGTCTAAAGGTTTTTGTGCAGCTAAAAGGCAACCATTCCCTGTTCCTCGTATGATCCAAAAGTCTTCTTTTTTAATAATACAGGCACCCATAGCTTGCATAGCAGCAGCTGTATTGAGTACATCAGCGCTTTCAAGTAATCCATGAATATATGTCTCACCACTTGCTAATCCTCCCAATATAAGAGAGCGATGAGAGATTGATTTATCTCCTGGTATTTGAATTTTTCCAGAGAGACTACTCGATTTATAGGTGGTTATAGGGATTGCTTTTTGCATGGAAATTCTATTTAATTCTATCTAACTTTTATGAAATTGTGCATCCTTTAGCACATGCTTTAAAAGACGTCATGAAAAAATCACTGTGGAACAGTGTATTTATCTTTGACAAAGGTATTATTTTTCGATTAAGCACCATAAAATTTATCTTTTAATGGAATAATAGTTAATCAAAGAGGCACGGTTTATGGCAAAACAAGAACTTGGAACTAAACGTGTTGATCCAGAAACAGGAAAAAAATTTTACGATCTAAATCGCGATCCTATTGTGTCGCCCTATACAGGGATTTCTTATCCGCGTTCTTACTTTGAAGTTGCAGCAGCGGAAGCAAATAATGAAGAAGAAGTTGATACTGAAGAGCTTGATACAGCACTTGAAAAATCTGCTTTTATGCTTCTTGAAGATGATGATGTGGATTCTAAAGATGACGATCTTCCTGATTTAGAAGATAGTGATGTAGATCTTGGTGATGATGATGATACATTTTTGTCTCATGATGGTGACGATGAAGATGATGACGTTACTGATATTCTCGGAGGCGGTGTTTCTAATGATGACGATGCTTAAAAGAAGTAAAAGAGGACATCTTTTCTATTGAATGTAAATTCTTCTTGATCTTCAATTTTGATCGTTCTAGAAAAGCTGGAATTGTATACTGTCTTTTTGGGACAATTTGTTTTTATAGGGGCTATAGCTCAGCTGGGAGAGCGCTTGCATGGCATGCAAGAGGTCAGCGGTTCGATCCCGCTTAGCTCCACCAAAAAGACCAACTGTTCTATCAAGGGAATCAATTATAATAAAAGATGTGTGCATCAATTTAAAAGGTTTATGTGCTATTTAATTATCATTCCAATAGCGCCTGTTCCTTGCATCTTAATGATATTATAATACATTTTTAATCATTTGTTGGATTATAAAATTTACTGTCGCAGCCGTGAAAGTAGATAATTTTTTATGCTTTGCACAGAAATAGAAAATGAGCTGTTTAACCTGCGCCTTGTCTTAAAGGACAAAATTTGAATTTCCTTTACCACAATATTTCCACAAATATCATAATATGTTGGTTACCGGTATCTTTTTTAAAGATATGAAGTACTTAAACAAAGAGTAGAGAATAAAATATTAAAATATACTTCTCAATTATTGCGAATCAGAACTTTTTTCGAGTATTTTTAGCCTGATCAGATGTTCTGCCAATTAAAAATTATCCACCTTGAGTAGCGTATACCTGCTCAATACTAAGGTATATTAACACTTAAATAATATATTGAATCAATTAATTTTTTTCCTTGCACGTCATAAACAAGGTCGAGGTGTAAGAGCAAAGTGGTGCTATCATTATATGTGCTAATTCCCAATGTTACGGATAATTCTTACATTTGAGAATGTATGTTCATAAAAAAACATTTTTAGTCTTTTCTTTCACAGTTTTTATCCACATACCCATTGTGCTTGTTATGTGCAAGCCAATGGTTTTATTGATTCAACCTCAAGAGATCTGAAACGATAAAACCCTACGCCATTCGAGATTCTTACTTTAATATGAATAACGATATATTATCTTTATAAATCAATATCTTAAACCATTTAAGAAAAAGAATAAAAATGCTTCTCATAAATATTCTCAAATGCAAAAGCTATCACAACATTGGAGACTGACTTGTTACTTCATAGGCGTTACAAATCTTTCTCTGAATATTCCCTACCCTGAATATTCATTGTGTATAAAGTTGCATATACCTTATCATCCTATAAACGGGAGTGTTTTTACAATACAATAAGATAACTTCTTTCAATTAAGATGAACTGGATGGACGAATATGTTTTATTTCATACAACACTAAATACACCTAGTTCTTTTGAAGACTGTAGCGCCCTCTTTATACAAAATAACGTTTTTTCGTTTAATGCATTTCTCGTTTTTTTATATTGAATATTTTACCCTTTTTATGATGCCCGAATTGCATTTGTTTTAATTGCTATTTTATACGCTTAACAAAGAAAATATTCATATAATAATCAGCCAGTAATACGCATAATGAAAATAAAAAATGATATTATATTTTAAAATTTTTCTTCAATAACCTCTAGTACTTAGCCCAATGCGAAATGCCAGCGCTAAATAGAAGATAGTTTCTATTATAAATTTTTTTAACAAAGGAGGTAAAAATGTCGAGAGTATCTTCAAATATATTGTGTATTGCAAAAACTTTCTGTTGCTTGAGTTTATTCTAAAAAATAACAATTTATTTCATTGAACGATCGGAAAAACGACACTATTTTATCATATCATGTGGAATTTTGCTTTCGAATAATTTTATCCCATCAATTCCCTGATTGAGATTTTCAAAAATCTTCCCTAATGCCATCCACATCTTTTTAATTGCTGTTCATAGAGCCTCGATATCCTTGCCATGCGCTGTGCTGTCTGTGAAAGCGCAGCACTGACATGCCCACCACTACGTGCATAAGCACCATGCCCCATATGATAATTTAAATAAAGGCTATATGCATCATCAAACCTCACCCCATTGCGTTGAACACTTTGGCGATGATACCAAGCAACAAAATCAGCAGCATCTGCGAAATTCGTACGCCATGCAAAAGACTTTCCTGTAGAGCGAAGATACATTGCCCATGTACTATCAAGCGCTTGAGCATAACCATAAGCTGTCGACCGACGCTTCCATGGAATAAAACCAAGTAGTTTTTTGCGTGGAGGACGTGCATTGTGACGAAAGCTCGATTCCATCTTAATGGTTGCAAGAATAATAGGCATAGGAATTCCATAGCGCATTTCCGCTCTTTGAGACACCTTACCCCAATTGTCAAAAAAACCATTTTTTTGTGCTAAAATAGCACAAGCATTATTTGTGTGGATGGGAGTGGTTGTTGCGCATCCCTCTAGCAAAAACACCAGTGCCCCTAAAAACAAAAGGTGTCGCATATTCCTATTCCTCTCGTTTAAGAAATAAAACAAGATAGAGATACTAAAAAATGATTACCAATCAATAAAGAACATGATCTAACTTGTAATATTTAAGAAGCTTGCTTTGCTTTATTCCTCATCAGCAAAACGCAATGTTTGCGACTGAGCCAATGTTGTCATTTTTGTTGGTTCAGAGTAATTTTCTTTTAATTCGACAGTTTCAATGCGATTTGCCCGTTTCATGATTTTGGAAGACGATATCAAAATTCCCTCTATATCTTCACTTGCTTTATGAAAGTGCTTCTGTAGTGCGCGAACACGCGTATCCATTCGTCCAAAATCTTCCATCAATTTTGCTACTTCTGATTGAATTAAATGCGCTTGTTCACGCATCCGCGCATCTTTCATAATGGTTTGTACCACTTGGACAGAGAGCATCAACAAAGATGGTGAAACAATAATCACATGGGCTCTATTGGATTTTTGTACCAATGCCTCAAAATCCTCATAAATTGTTGCGAAAATCGATTCAGATGGCACAAAAAGGAAAGCAGTGTCATGGGTTTCTCCAGGAATCAAATATTTTTGTGCAATATCACGAATATGGACTTCCATATCGGTACGAAATTGGCGTTCTGCCTCTTGACGCTCTTGCGCTGATTCTGCCTTACGCATAGCATTCCAAGCTTCCAGAGGAAATTTAGCATCAACAACAAGAGAAGGAGCTTTATTGGGCATATGAATGAGACAATCTGGGCGCTTTCCATTGGAAAGAACAGCCTGAAAAGCATAAGCGTTTGTTGGTAAGGCATCGGCAATAATTGCTTCCATCCGCCCTTGACCGAAAGTACCACGCGTCTGCTTATTGCTTAAAATGGACTGCAACTGAACAACTTGTCCCGTAAGCGATTGAATATTATTTTGTGCTGCATCAATCACTGCTAAACGCTCTTGCAAACGATTCAAATTTTCATAAGTAGATTTGGTCTGTACCTGAAGTGTTTGGCCTAAGCTTGTTGTCATCCCATTGAGTTGCTCACTGAGTGATTTATTCAATTCAGCCTGCCGTTGACCAAAAATTTCCGCCATCGTTTGCATTCGTCCTTGCATTTCAGCTTGTGTTTTCAGCAAGGTAGCCATCTGCATTTGTGCCTCACGTGCGCGTTCAGCAATTTCATTTTCCAAAAATGCTTTTTTTCGATGAGAATGTATCAACATAAAAAATGCCAAACAGACAAGTATAAATAAAAGCAAAAGCATTAGTTTAGAAAAAAAATCACCAGCGAGTATGGAAAAAAACGAATCAAACATAAATTGTAATATAACGCTCTTATTGTAAAAAAACGCAAGAATCCGTTATTCAATATTGACCAATAACAAACCATTGATTAATCTCTACTTATGCCAATGAGATCTTTAGTTACTTTACCTGATCCGATTTTACGGGAAGTGTCCAAACCTGTTGAGCAGGTCGATTCAGCTCTCCAAAAACTTGCGGATGACATGTTGGAAACCATGTATAATTCTAAGGGCGTTGGTCTTGCTGCTATTCAAATTGGTATACCGCTACGTATGTTGGTTATAGATGTCTCTGGAAATTCTGAAGATGAGCAGAAAAAACCACTTGTTATTATCAACCCTGAAATTTTATGGCTTTCAGATGAGCGTAATATTTACAAAGAAGGCTGTCTTTCTATTCCTGATTATTTTGCAGAGGTTGAACGTCCTAAACGCCTTCGTGTTCGCTATCAGAACCGTGAAGGAAAACAAACAGAAATTGAAGCAGACGATCTCTTAGCAACTTGCTTACAGCATGAAATTGATCATTTAGATGGGCGCCTTTTTATTGATTACATTTCAAAGATCAAACGCGATATGGTGATACGAAAATTTAAAAAACGTGCAAAAGAAAAAAACATGCAGGAAGCAGTTTTGTAATGGCTTTACGATTAAGTTTTATGGGAACACCAGATTTTGCTGTTCCTATTTTACATGCTTTATTGGATGCAGGTCATGATGTTGTTGCTGTTTATAGTCAACCCCCTCGTCCAGCAGGACGTCGAGGGCTGAAATTAATCCCCTCCGCTGTTCACACCGTAGCAAAAGAAAAATCCATTCCTGTCTTCACGCCTCAAACACTCAAAACAATCGAACAACAGGAGCAATTTGCAGCACTTTCTGTTGATGCTGCTATTGTGGTGGCTTATGGACTCCTTTTACCTAAAGCTATTCTCGAAGCACCGCGTTTTGGTTGTTTTAATGCCCACGCTTCACTCTTACCACGTTGGCGTGGTGCTGCGCCTATTCAACGAGCAATTATGGCTGGTGATAAAGAAACAGGTATCATGATCATGAAAATGGATGAAGGACTTGATACGGGGCCTATCGCTCTTTCTCGCTCCATCCCCATTACTGATAACACCACCACTGCTGAGCTTTCAAACAGACTTTCACATATTGGCGCAGAACTTATGGTAGAGACTTTATCAACTCTTGAAAAAGGACAACTTAAACTGACCCCACAATCAGAGGAAGGCATTACCTATGCAGCCAAAATTAAGAAAGAAGAGACCCGCATTGATTGGACAAAACCTGCAGAGTTTATTCATAGGCATATTCGCGCGCTCTCTCCCTCTCCTAGTTGCTGGTGCAACATGAATATCGGTGGACGAGAAGAACGTGTAAAAATTCTTGATAGTCGCTTAACGACAGGTCCTTCTCTTGAAATTGGACGGATAGAACCAGATTCTTTGATTATCCATTGTGGGCAAGGACGGATAGAAATAACCTCTCTCCAAAGATCTGGCGGTAAAATTCTTGAGTGCGCAACCTTTTTGCGAGGAGCTCATATTTCTGCTGTTTTTTAAGATGCCACGTTTTAAACTCACTCTTGAATATGATGGTTCAAATTATGCTGGTTGGCAGCGTCAAGCAAAACTTCACACGATACAAGGAGCTCTTGAACAAGCAATTTTTTGCTTTAGTGGACAACAATTGACCATAACAACAGCAGGAAGAACCGATGCGGGCGTACATGCTACGGGACAAGTTGCCCATGTTGATTTCATAAAAAACTGGCCCCCCCATACTGTGCGTGACGCGCTCAATGCTCTTTTACGTAAACAGGGAGAAGCGATTTCAATCTTAAATGTAGAAAATGCCCCTGATGACTTTGATGCACGATTTTCCGCAACCAAACGTCATTATCTTTTTAAAATACTTAATCGTCGCTCTCCACCAGCTTTAAATGCCAAACGCGTATGGTGGTTGCCAAAGCCTCTTAATGCTGAAGCCATGCATGAAGCTGCGCAAAAGCTTGTAGGACAACATGATTTTACAACTTTCCGTTCAGCACATTGCCAAGCCAAAAGCCCTATTCGCACCCTTGAACGCCTCGATATTCAAAGAGAAGGTGAAGAAATTTTCCTTTATGCACAAGCTCGTTCTTTTCTTCATCATCAAATCCGTTCATTCGCAGGAAGCCTCATGGAAGTGGGTATTGGACGTTGGACAGCTCAAGATCTCGAAACAGCTCTTCATGCTAAAGATCGTAAACGTTGTGGTGTTGTTGCCCCCCCCTCAGGACTTTATTTAACCAAAGTAGAGTATTAATGATCCTTCAAGAGTGAGCATCTGAAAAGTCGTTAAGGCAATTTATAAAAAGAACGAATTTCTTCAAAAGCTTCTGCTGCTGTATTAACAAATTTCACAAAATTAATATCAGTAGGAGAAATTGTGCCTTGTGCAGACAGATACTCAAAATTGACAGTATTGCTCCAAAATTCTTTGCCAAACAATAAAATCGGTACCTGTTTCATACGCCCCGTCTGTACTAAAGTTAATGTCTCAAACAGTTCATCCAGAGTCCCAAATCCTCCTGGAAAAATGGCTAGGGCTTTCGCTCGTACTAAAAAATGCATTTTGCGCATCCCCAAATAATGAAAATTGAAACATAAATGCGGCGACACATACGAATTAGGCTCTTGCTCATGTGGTAAAATAATATTCAAGCCAATCGTTGGGGCACCAACATCACAAGCACCACGATTTCCCGCCTCCATGATTCCTGGTCCGCCCCCCGTAACAACCACAAATTCACGATATTGTGTCGTAGCAGAATAGAGTGAGCACAAACGCGCAAACTCTCTTGCTTCATCGTAATAATGTGACATAGCATGCAAATTTTTCTTTTGTATTTCATTTTTTGCAGCCCACGCTGCTTGCCCAGGTTCAGGAATACGCGCACCACCAAACAAAACAACTGTTGATTGAATATCATATTCTTTAAGGGTTATTTCCGGCTTTAAAAATTCAAGACTAATACGTTGTGAACGCAGCTCTGGACGCATCATAAAATCTTGATCGATATAGGCTAAACGATAAGTAGACGAACGCACCTGTGCTGAATTAGAGACTTTATGGATCTGTTGTAGAGCATCCTTCGTATGGAGAAGTGGCGTCCAGTTTTCTTGCTCCCTTTTTCTTTTTTCTTTACAGCTTTTTTTCATGCACCTGTCCTACTTCCTCATCGTTTTATTGACTGAACACATTTCTTCGCGTAGTTCATAGAGAATAAATCTTGAAGCTTTCAACTTGTTTAACGGAACTCTCGTCATGACCCATATCACACAACTTGAAATTATTATCGAACAAGCTTTTGACGATCGCGATTCTATCGATACTACCACAAAAGGCGAAATACGTGAGAGTGTTGAACATGCATTGAACCTTCTTGATAAAGGTGAAATCCGTGTTGCAGAACGACAAAAAAATGGACAATGGCATGTTCATCAATGGTTGAAAAAAGCGGTTTTACTCTCTTTTCGGCTTAATCCTATGCAAATTATTACTGGTGGAATCAATGGGACACATTGGTGGGATAAAGTTCCTTCAAAATTCTCTGGTTGGCAAGAGGCAGATTTTAAAAGTGCTGATTTCCGTTCCGTTCCTGGAGCCATTGTACGTCATTCTGCTTACATTGCACCCAATGTTATATTGATGCCATCCTTTGTCAATCTTGGTGCTTTTATCGATGAGGGCACAATGGTTGATACATGGACCACCGTTGGTTCTTGTGCACAAATTGGTAAACATGTCCATCTTTCTGGCGGTGTTGGTATTGGAGGTGTTTTAGAACCACTGCAAGCAAATCCAACAATCATTGAAGATCATTGCTTTATCGGTGCTCGCTCTGAAATTGTTGAAGGCTGTATTATCCGTGAAGGTGCTGTTTTGGGAATGGGAGTCTTTATTGGAAAATCAACAAAGATTATTGATCGTACAACAGGTGAAATTTTTATTGGTGAAGTACCAGCCTATTCAGTGGTTGTACCAGGTTCTCTCCTTGGAAAACCTTTACCAAATGGTGAAGCAGGCCCAAACCTTTATTGTGCTGTTATTGTAAAACGCGTTGATCAAAAAACACGAGAAAAAACATCTATTAATGATCTTTTACGTTCTTAGACACAAGATTAATTCATAATAATATTTCATCGTTTTTTAACTTGAATAATAACCTCGAATACAAGGATTCTCTCATTTCAAATCCTTTCATAGTGAATCAATCACTATCATTTCCTTGCTCGTTACAAACACAGTTGGTATGTGGGTAAGAAACACTTCAAGAAAAGAGTGAAATACCTTTAATGAATTCTCTCAAGTGATAAGGACTGTCATAATATTTTGAGCTGAAAAAGAGTATGATAGGTGCGCTTTGCACCTTTCTGACGCGTAAAAGCGGTAATGCCAAATGGATTTTATATCATTCACAGTGTATTTTACGTTATATTTTTCATAGCCCCCGTTGTGAAATGGAGTTTGATGTATTGAGTGATGATTTACGAAAACGAGCACGCCAATATGCAACATAAATGTATTTTGTTTAAAGCATTCTGTTTTACGTGAGAAAGTGATACCATTATGCAATACACAAGAACATGAAGCACGACGCAATTCTATTTAAAAGTGTTCTTTAAACACCTGAACCAATCGACAAAAGCAAAAGCGCAATCAATGAGAGAAAATACCCCTTTTTTCATTATTTGTTCATTTTGAGCGCTTGAATAAATGCCGATTGTGGAATTTCTACTTTTCCAAATTGGCGCATCCGCTTTTTGCCTTCTTTTTGCTTTTCCAAAAGTTTGCGCTTACGCGTAACATCACCCCCGTAACATTTCGCTGTTACATCTTTACGCAAAGCACGAATCGTTTCGCGCGCTATAACTTTACCACCAATAGCCGCTTGAACTGGAATCTGAAACATATGCTGAGGAATAAGATCTTTCAATTTTTCACACATTGAACGCCCGCGCTTTTCTGCAATCGTGCGGTGAACAAGCATCGATAATGCATCAATAGGCTCTCCATTCACCAAAATAGACATTTTAACTAAATCACCTTCTGCATAATCTGTCATTTGATAATCAAAAGAAGCATAACCCTTTGAAATCGATTTTAGCCGATCATAAAAATCAAAAACAACTTCATTCAGTGGTAAATCATACGTTACCATAGCACGGGTTCCAACATAGGACAAACCAACCTGTACCCCACGCCGCTCTTGGCATAGCTCTAAAATTGAACCAAGATAATTATCAGGAGTCATGATTGTCGCTCGAATCCATGGTTCTTCTATGGAAGAAATTTTAACCACATCAGGCATATCCGCTGGATTGTGCAACTCTTTAACAGAACCATCATTCATATTCATGCGATAAACAACTGAAGGTGCTGTCGCAATTAAATCCAAATTAAACTCACGCTCTAATCGCTCTTGAATAATTTCAAGATGCAGAAGTCCCAAAAAACCACAGCGAAAACCAAATCCCAAAGCCGCAGACGTTTCCATTTCAAAAGAAAAACTCGCATCATTTAAGCGTAATTTGCCCATGGCTGCACGCAAATCATCAAAATCAGCAGCATCAATTGGAAAAAGTCCACAAAAGACAACCGGTTGCGCCGGCTTAAAACCAGGCAAAGCATTTTCACAAGGACGACGCTCTTCAGTAATCGTATCCCCAACCCGTGTATCTGCTACCTCTTTGATAGAAGCAGTGATAAAACCAATCTCGCCTGGTCCTAATTCATCAACCTGTACCATTTTAGGTGTAAAAACCCCAACGCGCTCAACTGGATATTTTGCACCTGTACCCATCATACGAATGGTTTGGCCTTTTTTTAAAATACCATCTATCACCCGTACCAAAACAATGACACCAAGATATGCGTCATACCAGCTATCAACCAACATTGCTTTCAAGGGATTTGCAACATCGCCTGTATGTGGAGGTGGTAATTGTGCAACAATTGCCTCCAGAACATCAGGAACACCCAAACCTGTTTTTGCTGATATTTCTACTGCTTGAGATGTATCAATGCCTATCACATCTTCAATTTGTTCTTTAACACGCTCAGGTTCTGCTGCTGGAAGATCAACTTTATTGAGAACAACAACCAACTCATGGGAATTATCAATGGCTTGATAAACATTTGCTAACGTCTGCGCCTCTACGCCTTGGCTTGCATCCACCACCAACAGAGAACCTTCACAAGCTGCCAGTGAACGCGAAACCTCATAAGCAAAATCCACATGACCTGGTGTATCCATAAGATTTAAAATATAGGTTTCACCATTCTTTGCCTTATAGTGTAAACGTACCGTCTGTGCTTTAATAGTAATTCCACGTTCACGCTCAATATCCATGGAATCGAGTACTTGTTCTTTCATCTCACGTGTATCAAGCCCACCTGTTATTTGAATCAAACGATCAGCTAAAGTGGATTTGCCGTGATCAATATGCGCCACTATGGAAAAATTACGAATATAATTACGATCTATTGTCATATAAGGCGATTTAGCAAAGAATAATACAAAACGCAAAGACCAATTATGCTCCGGCTTCTATCAAAAGAATATAAACCTAAAAAGCTTCTCAAAACACAACTTTTTATAGCCTAAAAAATGAGGCTTTTGTTTGCTAAATTAAATCCAAGGGTGCTAAAATGATCCTTTCACATCTTATTTGATAACTCATATGCTGTAGTAAGCTAGCACCATCACACACTTTGCCAATCTCCAATATTGCGACGATCCTTTACACTTGAAAAAGTTTATAAGGGATATGCCTTTCTTGTACAGTCTTTACCCACATGCCCCCACCCACTTGTGATGTGTAAGAAAGTGATTTGGATTGATTTAACATGAAAATGATTTGAAGTGAGAAAGTTTTACAGTATTCAGGGTTCTAACTCAATGTGAATAATGATATATTATAATTATAAATCAATGTATTATCATATTTATATGATGGGCGTGTATATCATTTAGGCTTGCAATAAATTCGCAAGAAATGCTTTTTTATTTGTACGCAATAATCTTCTTTTTTAGCAATCTTATATAAGATAACATGAATATCGAGGGAGTTTCTTCTTAATTTTTAAAACTTTAGAAATAGGCTTTATTGAACAAAGTTTTTATGTCCTTTTTATACAACTCCTCCCTTCCTTCATTAAATATAAAACACACAAATCCTCTTCGATTCATTGGATAACGCATTGATTTATAATGATCGTTTATTGTTTTGCAATTTAAATTAAAGCTCTGAATATCGCGAGCTTCTCTCATTTTAAATCTTCTCATAATGAATCAATAAATTTTTTGCTCCCCCATTATAAAACAGAGCTAGTGTATGGATAAAAACGTTTAAGAAATGAGTAAAAATACCTCTCTCTTTCAAATGCCAAAAGCTATCGTAATATTGAGAACAGATAAAGAAAATGCTCGTGCCTTTTATTTTAAGTAAAATGATGATGCTCTGTGGTTTTTCTATACTTCATGCAAACCGTCAATGAATATGATGTATATTGAGAAAATTATCTTTTAAAAAACGCTTTAATGTACAACGTTATGGGGATACTTTGGGCGTTCTATTTTGCGTGAGAAGCGTAACTCTATTAAAGGACAAAAGAAATAACGTGCGACAGTGCGTAATTTTCATTATTCAAAAACATTACCGTAGATGTTTTTGAAAGTTGTTAAAGCCGAATTTAAAGATGAGCGTTAATTTTTACCTTTATATCACCTCATGCTTTGGCTCAATGAAGGTTGTCTGCCCGGTTCAGAAATCTGACAAACAGATAGAAGCATACTATTTCTCCACTTTGGCATGCAAAAGCTGGAATAATTTATAGAACTTCTTAATCATCTTAGTATTAAAAAAGCTCCAAAAATGAAAACTCTACAAGCAAAAATCTCATGTAATAAAATCATAATAAAAAAATGTATAGCTAATCAATTTTTTTAATTGCTTTATTTTTTTTACGCCATTGTGAAGGTTGTAATTCAGCCACAATTATCCCAATCAGAATAAGCAAACCGCCCAATAAAGCTAAGGGAGATAAATGTTCGCCAGCCAAACGCCCAACAATACCAGCCCATACCGGTTCACCTGCGTAAATGAGTGTCGCACGCGTAGGGGAAATAGACTTTTGTGCCCAATTCATAGCTAATTGAATGATGGCACTCATTAATGCCAATCCTATACCAATATTAAACCACACCCACGAAAATTCAGGGATGCTTTCACCCATCAAAGGCATACAAGCAAATGAAAAAAAACCACTAAAAAATAACTGAATAATGGTTACACGCCGACTATCAACCTTGTTCGCAAAAATTCCGATGAGTATGACTTCTCCAGCAATCGCTAAAGCGCCTAACAAAGTTAAAATTTCGCCTTTTGAAAAATCAAAATTTCCCGGCTTTTGTCCTGAAATAAATACAAGCCCAATAAAAGCGAAAATAATACCAATCCAACAAGCTAAACGGGGAGGTTTTTTAAAAACAATCCATTGCAAGATTGGAACCATCGGTACATAAAGCGCTGTGATAAAAGCTGACTGACTACTAATAATTGTTTGAAGTCCAGCTGCTTGAAAAGCATAACCAAAAAACATGGCTAAACCTATCGCCATCCCAGCGAAAACTTCATAAACAGTTATACCTTTTATAGAGCGCCAAAAAATTACCCCACATATAAGAGATGCAACAATAAAACGAAATCCAACAAAAAACAGAGGACCACTATAGCGTACCGCAATGTGAATGACTAAAAATGTAACGCCCCACAATATTGTCGCAGTAAATATTGCCAATTCTGGCTTACTTAATAAAGGATATTTAAACTGTTTTAGATTCACCATGAAAAACTTTCTCTTCCAATTTTCCCCACAATTTATGAAACAATAAGCGTTCCAACTCCCTGTTCGGTAAACAGCTCTAGTAAAACAGAATGAGGAGTTTTACCATTTAAAATGACAACACCTTCCACGCCATTTTGAAGGGCTTTTATACAAGTCTCTACTTTTGGAATCATGCCTCCTGAAATTGTCCCATTTTTAATAAATTTCTCAGCTTCAGCAACTGTCAATTCTTTTAAAAGTTTACCCTGTTTATCCAAAACACCAGGAACATCAGTGAGAAATAAAAGGCGTTTAGCCTCTAATGCACCAGCAATAGCTCCAGCAAAAATATCAGCATTGATATTATAAGTTTTACCATCGCGTCCTGGAGCTACAGGAGCAAGAACTGGTATCATTTCAGAAGATGCTAAAAGATCTAGCAATGTGCGGTCAACTTCAACAGGCTCACCAACAAACCCCAAATCTAAAACACGTTCAATATGCGAATCAGGATCAATGACAGTTTTATAAGCCTTTTCGGCAAAAACCATATTGCCATCCTTGCCGCATAATCCTATTGCCCATTCACCCTCAGCATTGATGAGAGCAACAATTTCTTTATTTATGGAACCCGCTAAAACCATTTCAACCACTTCAACGATCCGCTCATCGGTTACCCGTAGTCCGTTTTCAAATCGTGATTCAATCCCCATTTTCATTAAAATTTCAGCAATTTGAGGACCACCACCATGAACAACAACAGGATTAATCCCCGATTGCTTTAATAGAGCAATATCACGCGCAAATGCTCGCCCCAAAGCAGGATCACCCATAGCATGGCCGCCATATTTTACCACGACCGTTTCATTTTCATATTTTTGCATATAAGGTAAAGCAGACGATAAAAATGCTGCTTGTTTTTCCAAAACATCTACATCACCGTTTTTAGCATCATCCATCAATAGAGCCTCCTCATCACTTTTTACCATCTCTTAATGAAATTTAGGAAAAGTGAAAACAATAAAACCAAACTTTACTCTATCCACCCCCTCCCCTGAAAACCGTCAATTTTCCTCTAAATTATGAAAAAGGAATAGCAAAATGAAATACAAAAAACTTCCTTTAAAAATTGACAGCGAAAAATTAAACAAAATAGACGTAAAAAAATGTCATTATTTTATGATCTTATATATAAAATTGAAAAGCAAAATTTTGAAGCTAAGCCGTACATTCAACTCATTAGTTTATCCCTACGGATACTTAACAATGAATGGGAATATATACAACCATTGATTTTATAAGATAAAAATAAAGTTTCTTATAATAATAAAATTAACATATTCCCAAGATTAAGAAATCACTCAACCGCTTTATAGCTTATCTCAATAAACTATAACTTTGGTTTTAAAAATTTGACTTTTTCTCAATCATAAAACATGAGGAAATGTCAACTGAACGCTCCTTATGGAGAATCATAATAAGTTGATTTATAATAATAATTTATCTTTTTATATCGTAAAATCGAAAAAAGGCTTTGCAACATTATCCATATATTGTGATAGCTCTTCAAAAGCATCTTCGTAAAAGCATTTAATTGTTTAGATTACTCTCTTCGTAAGATTTGATAAAATTTCTCATTTTCATGATCTGTCATTAAGTTTTTCTTTTTGCATAGCAATACATGCTTGAATTATTCAATGTTTTTTAGAATTGTTAATTCTTTTAATGTATTATTTTAATTATGTTATTTTATGAAAAAAGATTCATTTCGTATACTTCTCTTTCCATATCACTAACAATTTCAATAATATGTCGTGCTGTTTTCTAAGCATATTGTGCTATTTTTTTATTGTATTTGTTTTTTCTTTTTAAAGGTAACTTCCTCTATCTTCCCACCAACTTTTTATTATGCCAATAAATTCAATTAAGTGAATTCCATCGAATCTGTTTCCCCACAAGAGAGATACATCGAATACCTCAAAAAGTGTTTTGTTATGTCTTCTTTAGCATTCAACACACATTATCTCATTCCACAATTTCTTTGGAACAAAATAAACTTGATTATAGCGTTTTTATTATCTGGAAGAACTATTTATGACATCAGAAATACAAAACTAAATCCGCATCTAAAAAGACATGATTACTGCTAAAAGCTAAGATGAGGCATGTAAAAGCTATTCCGAACAAAATAACCCTTATTTTAAAGGAAGCAGTGATTAAAACTATGAAAAATGCCAAAAATAAAATCGGTTATAAGAAGTTGATACTTTATTTGAAAAAGATGGATTGCCTAACAGCTTATTTAGCGTTTCTTGGCAAGCCGCTACCTATTTTATAGTTTTATTATAGAGCCTTTAAAAAGAAATTTTGAGTGAAAAAATAAACACCAAAAATACTGAATGCATAAAGGCAGTTATCATGACACTGGCAATATTTATTATCAATCACTCAATTGCGTTCTTATATGGATAAGCCCTTTTTAAAATGTCATAGACACTCAAAAATAAGACTTATCCATAAAACTCATGAAATATAAAAACTATCAGCAGCAGGAGTTTATCCTAAATTAGCTGTCTCTCTCTTTTCTTTTCAAGAAAAAATGCTTTTCAAAGATAATGAGACAATAGAAAGCTTAATGAAAATAACTTTCCCACAGTTCTCTCTAATTATTCTGAGAACATTCACATAATTTTAACCAGAAATATTTTCAAAAAATTCTTTCATACGTGAAAAAAAACCATGTGATTGCGGTGAATTTTCATGATTTGAGAGTTTCTCAAATTTTTGCAACAATTCACGTTGTTCTTGCGTTAATTTCTGCGGTGTCTCAATCGTGATATGGATGTAAAGATCACCCCTTGCTTGCTGACGGCGCAACATGGGCATACCTTTGCCTCTAAGGCGGAATTGACGTCCATTTTGTGTCCCTTCTGGAATCTTAACGCGTGCTTTAACACCATCAAGGTCGGAAACTTCAAACTCTCCTCCTAAAGCAGCTGTTACCATTGAAATAGGAACGCGACAGTGAAGATCTGCTCCTTCTCGCTGAAAAAACTCATGCGGTTTAATGGAAAGGAAAATATAAAGATCACCATTGGGGCCACCACGAATACCAGCATCACCCTCACCAGAAAGGCGAATACGCGTTCCATCTTCAATACCAGCTGGAACATTTACGCTTAATGAACGTTTTTTCTCTATACGCCGTGTCCCCTGACATTTGGGGCATGGATCCGTAATAGTTTCACCACGTCCATGACATGTAGGACATGTCCGCTCAATAGAAAAGAAACCCTGTGCAGCACGCACACGACCAGATCCATGACATGTTCCACAAACTTGCGGCTTAGAGCCTTTTCTCGCTCCTGATCCTTCACAAACATCACACGTAACGGAACTGGGAATATTAATTTCTGCAGTTTTTCCTGAAAATGCCTCTTCTAAAGTCACTTCCATATTATAACTCAAATCTGCGCCACGTTCGCGACTATCACCACGCTTACGGTGTGTCCCTCCCATAATCTCACCAAAAAAGTCTTCGAAAATATCGGCAAATCCACCACCAGCAGCAAAACCACTAAAGGGATTTGCTCCCCCTTGACCACCGCTATTTTCAAAGGCTGCATGGCCAAATCGATCATAAGCAGCACGCTTCTGGGGATCTTTAAGAACTTCATAGGCTTCGCCAATTTCTTTGAATTTTCGCTCTGCCTCTTTATCCCCCGCGTTGCGATCAGGATGATATTGCATTGCCAACTTACGAAAAGCAGATTTCAACTTTTTATCATCACATTCGCGAGTCACGCCAAGAATTTCATAATAGTCAACCTTCATCATGTATTCCTGATAATTTTTCTGTCATCCATCTTTATGGATAATATTGCTTTTAATTTATATTTTTAGCAACAAAGTTGCAACTTATCTCAAATAATAAAGCCCAGCCTTATATTTCAAAGGCCGGGTTTATCAATTAATCAACACATATGCTGACACTATTTCTTCTTATCATTAACTTCTTCAAAATCAGCATCAACAACATCATCATTCTTTGCCTCTGTTTCAGTGTCAGCGCTCGCTGCTTGTGAGGCTTCGTACATAGCCTGTCCAAGCTTCATACTGACTTCTGCTAATTTTTGCATCTTTGTTGTTACTTCTTCCGTATCACTGCCTTCAAGCGCAGATTTCAAATCAGATATTGCTGTTTCAATCTGTCCCTTTTCTTCAGCTGATACTTTATCGCCATATTCATTGAGCGACTTTTCAGTTGAATGAATAAGAGCCTCCGCTTGATTTCTAGCTTCAACACCTTCACGGCGTTTTTTATCCTCAGCCGCGTGCTCTTCTGCATCCTTTACCATTTTTTCAATATCAGCATCACTTAAACCACCTGATGCCTGAATACGAATTTGATGCTCTTTACCTGTTCCCTTATCTTTGGCCGAAACATTAACAATACCATTCGCATCAATATCAAAAGTAACTTCAATTTGAGGTATACCACGTGGGGCTGGAGGAATACCAACAAGATCAAATTGAGCCAATAACTTATTATCACTTGCCATTTCCCGTTCACCTTGAAAAACACGAATCGTCACAGCACTCTGGTTATCATCAGCTGTCGAAAAAACTTGCGATTTTTTCGTCGGGATAGTGGTATTGCGCTCAATAAGGCGTGTGAAAACCCCACCCAAGGTTTCAATACCCAAAGATAAAGGTGTTACATCTAGCAACAACACATCTTTGACATCGCCTTGCAATACACCTCCTTGGATGGCAGCACCCATTGCGACCACTTCATCAGGATTAACGCCTTTGTGTGGATCCTTACCAAAGAAGCTCTGCACAACTTGCTGAATCTTGGGCATACGTGTCATTCCACCCACTAAAACAACTTCGTCAATCTCACCGGCCTTTAATCCAGCATCTTTCAACGCAGCTTTACAAGGTTCAATGGTACGCTGCACTAAATCGTCAACGAGAGATTCAAATTTTGCCCGAGTCAATTTCATTGTTAAGTGCTTGGGACCTGATTGATCTGCCGTGATAAATGGTAAATTGATTTCTGTTTGCTGTGACGAAGAAAGCTCAATTTTTGCTTTTTCTGCCGCTTCTTTTAAGCGCTGTAAAGCGAGTTTATCATTTTTCAGATCAATTCCTTGTTCTTTTTTGAATTCATCGGCAAAATAACCGACCAAGCGCATGTCAAAGTCTTCACCCCCTAAAAACGTATCCCCATTGGTTGACTTAACTTCAAAAACGCCATCTCCAATTTCAAGGACTGAAATATCAAATGTACCACCACCAAGGTCGTAAACAGCAATTGTTTTTCCGTCCTTTTTGTCCAAACCATAAGCTAAAGCAGCAGCAGTTGGCTCATTAATAATCCGTAAAACTTCAAGTCCAGCAATTTTACCTGCGTCTTTCGTGGCTTGACGTTGCGCATCATTAAAATAAGCAGGAACCGTAATAACGGCTTGTTCAACTTTTTCACCAAGATAAGATTCTGCTGTTTCCTTCATCTTTTGCAAAATCATAGCTGAAATTTGTGACGGAGAATATTTCTTTCCCGCCTCTTCAACCCATGCATCACCATTGTCACCTTTAACAATTTTATAAGGAACAAGCGCTTTATCTTTTTCAACCATAGGGTCATCAAAACGGCGCCCTATCAAACGTTTAACTGCAAAAACTGTCCCTTCAGGATTTGTCACCGCCTGCCGTTTAGCAGGCTGCCCAACAAGCCGCTCCCCCCCATCAGTAAAGGCAACAACGGAAGGTGTTGTTCGCGCTCCTTCTGAGTTTTCAATAACTTTTGCGTTTTTGCCATCCATAACAGCCACACAAGAGTTCGTTGTCCCCAAATCAATACCAATTACTTTTGCCATATTATAATCTCCATTCAGCAAGCTACCTCAACCTTCATAAAGCATCTTTTTAAGATAGCTCCTCATAACACCTAAAGCCCGTATATTGCTTCAAGCAATATAAATAATAATAAACTGCAAGTCGCAACAAGCCTTGCTGCCTCGTATATAAGAACAGGCTTTTATTGCTACAAGAGAATAATGAGAGAAACATCTCCAAAATAAAAAATTTATTTTAAAATAGGCACTCTAATGACCCATAAATACCATATTTATGAGAGACTTGAGAGCATAATATATTTTTCTTGCAATTCTCAAAAAATATATCTTTCTATAAAAATTAAAAAATAAAAGAATGATTGCACTCTCGCTCTTGATCTTCTCATCATTGATAAAATCATACTCACGTAAAAGCTTTTTAAAAGGCAAATAATTTATATCACAAATATTATAAATTTTCCTTGGACTAAAATAGTCATCATATCTAATGCTCATATCAGTAAAGGTATTATCTATCGATCTCCTTTCAAAAATTCTCCTTCTAACGGTCTCATTGTTTGCGGCTATTTGAAATCTGTGCTTTAAATTCATCTAAAGCGTTTTTTCTTAACTGTATAATTTTGAACTTTGAAAATATATAAAAATACCTCTGTATAAACGCTTTAAAATGCCAAGAGCTGTCATAATATTAAAATTGGTAAAGTAGTTGATGATTGTTCTGTATTATATCTTCATTAAGTAAAACAGTAGTGCATCATAGATTTTATACCATTTGCAAATACTATTTATGAGATGAACACGGAAGCGTTAAGAGGTGTGTTGTCATTGTAAATCTTACTGTCTTCTTTTAAATTTCAAGAATTCTATGATTTTTATATTCAAATCAATTTCATTTTAGCATTTCTTTCTTTTATTTTAAATAAAAGCTCTGCTAAAATAAAAATATTCAAAGTGTGAATCTTATGAAGGAGGGTAAATCAATGATGACATCTATTATTAAGAAAATAACAAATCTCATCTTTAAGAATATAATACATACACAATATCCATACAAAAAGGTTATCATAAATATCGTGTGTGCTCTTCTCTTTGCTGGTATAACCCTGCCGGCAGGTGCTCAGCAATATAAACTTGGCGACATAGAAATTCTCAATCCTTGGACACGCGAAACACCTAGAGGTATAAGAGTTGGTAGCGGTTATCTCTACATTATCAATCACAGTAATACCCCAGACCGTTTGGTTTCTATTTCCACAAACGGAGTAAAAACAACAGAGATACACTCTATGGCTGTCGTTAATGATATTATGAAAATGGAAAAAATGCACAATGGCATTGAAATTCCGGGAAATGGCGAAATCACGCTTAAGCCTGGCGGTGATCATATTATGTTCATGGGGCTTTCACAACCATTTAAGTTAGGTGATAAAATTAGCGCAAAATTAACATTTGAGAAAGCAGGAACCATTGATGTTGATTTCTCTGTAAACGCTATGAAAGTACCATCACCTTCTAAATCCTCTCCTGTTCACTAAGCTCCTTTTATTATAAATACACACTTTATAAAATGAAGAAGCGTGAAATTTTTTACGCTTCTTTATTTTTTGTTTAATGCCATCAGTAAAAAATTATCCCCTTTGATGAATTAACTATGGTCAATTTCAGGAATACGTAAAACTTGTCCAGGATAAATTTTATCGGGAGATTTTAGCATTGGCTTATTGGCTTCAAAAATAAATGTGTTTTTATTACCTTGCCCTTTTCCATAAACCTCTTCAGCAATTTTCCAAAGATTATCACCAGATTTAACCTCATAAAAGCGAGAAGTTTTTCTAGGCGTTGTATCTATAACCTTTAATTGATTAACATCTACAGAAGAGATACCTTGTGAATTGCCAACAACCAGCAGTGCTTTTTCAAGTGTTTCCCTATCTGAAACTTCACCGCTTAAAATAGCTTTACCGTCTTCAACTTGAATATTGACTTTTTCTGTACCGAGTTGAAAATGATCAAATGCTCTCTTAAAATCCTTTTCTTTTGGTTCATGGTCCCCAATACCTAACTTTTCCCCTACAGTTTTAATAAAATTAAAAAATCCCATTACGACCTCCTTTCGTGTAGCAGAAACAAATTTTTGTGCATATATTGCCACATTCTTTTCTTTGCTCTTAAAACACATAGGCAGATTTTCTAAACTTCAACAATCAAAACTACATCTGTTCAATTATGAGACAAATACAATAATAAACTTTGTAATAAACCTTGATAAAAAAAGCCTTTATGAAAATTTTCTCTCAAATGAAGGGATCTTAATAGACGTAGAAACATTATAAATTATGAAAGCAAAACAATATTTTACAGTAATGACAAAAGGTTTTTTACTTTGCTACAATTTGTATCATATTTGTTTTGCAAAAAAAATATGAACTCCCATATAAATAAGTGTGGGTAATTTGCTACCACAGCAATAGAAAGGTCTAAGAAACCATGAAAGATACACCAACAATCACGCAAACGATTGTACTTGTTGATGATGATCGCAATATTTTGACATCTTTATCTTTTGCGCTTGAGACAGAAGGATATCGGGTTGAAAGCTATACAGATGGAGCATCTGCACTCAAGGGTCTCACACTTCACCCTCCACACTTAGCTATTTTTGATATTAAAATGCCCCGAATGGATGGGATGGAACTTTTGCGTCGTTTGCGTCAAAAATCTGATCTTCCAGTTATTTTTCTTACCTCTAAAGATGATGAAATTGATGAATTATTTGGTCTCAAAATGGGAGCTGATGATTTTATTACTAAACCTTTCTCCCAACGTCTTCTTATTGAACGCGTGAAAGCTATTTTACGCCGTTCTAATGCACGTAACCAACCGCTTTCTACAGGAACTTCTTCCACCTCTTCTCTCAAACGCGGAGATCTTGTGATGGATCAAGAACGCCACACCTGTACATGGAAAGATAAACCTGTTATTTTAACCGTTACGGAATTTTTGATTCTGCAAACCTTAGCACAAAGACCAGGAGTTGTAAAAAGTCGTGATGCTTTAATGGATGCTGCTTATAGTGATCAAGTCTACGTAGATGATCGCACCATTGATAGTCACATTAAACGTCTGCGTAAAAAGTTTAAACAAGTGGATGATGATTTTGCAATGATTGAAACACTTTATGGTGTAGGTTATCGTTTCCACGAGGTATAAAACTACTTTGTCGCAAAAATTTGAATGGCAATCAAATCGATGACAGACAATTCTCAACTGGAAACTTTACAAAAAACAACCGTTAATGGTACATCCTCAACGCCATTTCTTATGTTCGCTCGTTTGCATCTTCGAACACAACGTCTCTTTAGACAATTGCTTTTTTCCAGCCTCACACGTCGCATTGTTATATTAAACATTGCTGCTCTTGCTGTTTTAGTTACAGGCATTTTATACCTTAACCAATTTCGCGATGGTTTAATTGAAGCAAAAATCAAAAGTTTATGTACCCAAGGAAAAATTATTGCTGGGGCTATTGCTGCTTCTGCAACAGTAGATACAAATTCTATCCTCATTGACCCTCAAAAACTCTTAGAGTTACAGACTGGTGAAAGCGTTACACCCGCTCCTCAATCAACCGATTCTTGGGATTTTCCTATTAACCCTGAGCAAGTTGCCCCTCTTTTACGGCGTCTTATTACACCTAAAACGACAAGAGCACGTATCTATGATCGTGATGCTACTCTCCTTCTTGATTCGCGCGTTCTTTATTCTAGTGGAGAAGTTTTTAGTTATGATTTACCCCCACTTAAAACAGAACAAAACATGTGGGATCGCCTTACTTCATGGTATTCAAGCGCATTTTATGGCAAAGGTATTGCTCTTGACAGAGAACAAACAAAAACCAGTGGTATTGCTTATCCAGAAGTGTACCGCGCATTAAACGGATCTCTTGCTACGGCTAAAAGACGCAACAGACAAGGGCAATTAATTGTTTCTGTTGCCGTTCCTGTTCAACGCTATCGCGCAGTGGTTGGAGCTCTTCTTCTTTCAACCACTGGTTCCGATATTGATAACATTGTAAAAGGCGAAAGACTGGTTATCTTTAAAGTTTTTGCCGTTGTAGGTAGCGTACTTTTGGTTCTTTCTCTCTTTTTGGCCCATACGATTGCCCATCCATTAAGTAAATTATCTGCCTCGGCTAATCGAGTGCGTAATGGTAATAATCAGCGTGTAGAAATTCCTGATTTTTCAATGCGTGAAGATGAAATTGGTCACCTTTCAACTTCTATTCGTGATATGACTAATGCCCTTTATATGCGTATTGAAGCCATTGAACGCTTTGCTGCTGATGTAAGCCACGAATTAAAAAATCCTCTCACCTCTCTACGCAGTGCTGTTGAAACGCTCCCTCTGGCTAAAAATGAAGAAGCACAAGAGAAATTGCTGGAAATTATTCAACATGATGTGCGCCGCCTTGATCGGTTGATTACAGATATTTCTGATGCATCGCGACTCGATGCAGAGCTTGCACGAGAAACCGCAGAGATTGTTGATATGACACCGCTTTTGGAAAGTCTTGTTCATGCTGTTCAGGAAGTGTATCGTAATACGCAAACTATTGATATAAGCCTTAATATTGTCCCACGTCCTCATGGAAAAGCTTATCTTGTATTGGGACATGAACTTCGTTTAGGACAAGTGATTTCAAATCTTCTTGAAAATGCGCGTTCTTTTATTCCTCGGAATCGTGGCAAAATTTGCATTACTATGAAAAGCCATGCTTCAACCCTTATTTTAACCATTGAAGATAATGGCCCAGGTATTCGTTCAGAAAATATTGAACGCATTTTTGAACGTTTTTACACAGATCGACCAAATGAAGATGCTTTTGGACAAAACTCTGGACTTGGCCTTTCTATTAGTCGGCAAATCATAGAGGCTCATAATGGGACAATTACAGCCGAAAATATTATTGATCCTACACTTGGGAAGTGTAAAACTGGTGCACGTTTTACTATTATGCTTCCGCTTGCTAAATAAATCTTTTATCCAAAGTAAAAAACATGAAAACAAAATGTGAAATACTCCACGCAAATTGCCTTCAACTAGGCGGCAAGGGGCTGTTAATTATAGGTCCATCCGGATCAGGAAAATCAACCATCACCCTTTCTTTGCTTGACCGCGCTGAGTGGTCAAAACGTGAAGCGAAGCTTATCAGTGATGATTATACAATGTTGCGTGCGGAAAATGGAAAGCTTCACGGATACACTCCTGATAATTTAGAGGGCGGCATCGAGATTCGTGGCGTTGGTCTTTATATGATAGAATTTGAAAAGCACACAACTATCGATTGTGTTATTTTTCTCGGTCCGGAATATGAACGTTTTTCCACAAATAAAACTTTTCAATTTGAAAATTTGCACATTCCTCTTTTAAAACTTCCCTCTCTTCGTGAAGCCGATTGTACAGCCATTTGTCAAGCTATTGAAGCATTTTTGTTTAGAAAAATATGGCAAAAATCTGTCTAATTTTTTCTAAAGATAAAAAAATCACAATTTTTGCCTTTTTTTTGCAAATTTTTCTTGGCAGCAAGATAAAGCCTTGTACAATGTCTTTCCCACCAACTATGGTTGGGTCTTATTAGTTAACAGGAGTTTGCGTAAATGATTGGACTCGTGCTTGTAACGCACGGTGAGCTGGCTGTCGAATTTTTACATGCCGTGGAACATGTTGTTGGAGTACAAGAAAAGTTCGCAACAATATGCGTTTATCCCGATGACGATATAGATCAGCGCCGAGGTGATATTATAGCCGCAGTAACCGATACAGATACGGATCATGGCGTCATCATATTAACAGATGTGTTCGGTGGAACACCATCAAATATAGCTATTCCTGCTATTGAAAAAGGACGCGTTGAAATGATTGCGGGTGTTAATTTGCCCATGCTTATTAAACTGATTTCTATTCGCAAATGTCCTGATATTTCATTATCAGACGCGTTAAGAATAGCACAAGAAGCAGGGCGTAAATATATTAATGTACCAAGTATGATTTTATAGCGGATAATAAAATACCAATGTTTTCCAAAGATACCCTCCCATGTATAAGTCGTCATTTCAATATCTGTAATAAACGTGGGTTGCATGCACGTGCTTCTGCAAAATTTGTACAAACTGTTGACAATTTTAATGTTACTGTTGAAGTTGAAAAGGACGGGAAAATTGTTGGCGGATCATCAATTATGGGACTTATGATGCTAGCGGCTTCATCCGGTTGCAACCTCACCATTCGTGTTTCAGGACCAGAAGCAACAGATGCTCTTAATGCTCTTGAAAAGCTCATCAATAACAACTTTGGAGAGGAAAACTAGTGCTTTTTCATCATAAACAAAGATGATAATTCTTAGAAAATAGGAACTTTCCATCATTATTTTGAATTTTAATTTCTCTTCCCGCTTTTATACCAATATTCATATCCATTATAGATTGGCATAATTATCATAAATGTAAAAGCTTATAGTAATTTTGTTATGCTCGATTTTTTTCTTCCTTTCCTAACATTATTTGACCAATTTGAATAGTTTTGCGTATTATGGCTATTCCCCGACTTAATCATATAATTAAATTTTTACAGAAAAGAGAACTCTTTACCTTGTATTAAAGTATGCTTTATTTTAGGCTAAAGATAAATGTCAAAATAATTTCGCACATCAAAAATCTATCAACTTTTCTTATTTTCTGCTAACTTTGTAGCCTTTATAATACACAAGTAATCTTCCATTGCACATCATTGTGATACAGATCCTGAAAACGCAATTCTTATCAATATCATAACCATTTTCTTAAAACAAATAAGCTGTGTATATTCATAATTATGGTAAGCATTTTTTAAACATTATTTTTCTATACTATTGCCTTATGTTCTGTGGTAGACAACTCACTCTCGTTATCTATCATTGTGCTTGGAGTGGCATCTTTTCATTGTAAAGAGGTAATATTGTGGGTCGTCTATTTAGTGCCCTTCAAATTCCTCAACAAACAACACAACAACTTGTGTCGTTGCAAAGTGGCTTACCAAATACGCAGTGGATTAATTCGCAAAATTTTCATGTCACCTTATCTTTTTTTGGCAAAGTTGAAAGTTCTACCGCAGATATACTTATGCACGCCTTTGACACAATAAAGCTCTCTCCTTTTATGCTACAAATAGATGGTTTTGATATTTTTGGTTCAGAAAATACTGCCCCCTCTCTTGTTATTCGCATTAAACCTTGTAAAGCTCTCAATCTTCTACACGAAAAGATGCAATCTATCCGTAGCCATTTAGGTCTAACACCTGATGAAAGAGAATTTACTCCACATATTACTATTGCGCGACTGCTTGATACTAAACCTGAAGACCTTGTTCCTTATCTGTTCTTTCGAAGGAATTTTTCATTTCCTCCTTTTGAAGTTGATCATTTTGTTTTATTTTCATCGCCATTTCCCTCAAGCGATGCCGTGTATGTTGTAAAAGGAAATTGGCCACTTCAAAGATAAAAGGGTGTTTATAACACCCTTTAAAAACCCTTTAAGAAAAGACTTCATATATGTGTAATTGCAGGGAATACTGCATTTTATGTTGGAGATTTATTATTGATGTGTTTTAAGCCGAATCAGCTTCAACAGAAGCTTCTTTTGCTCCTCCTTTAGCTACACCCACTATAGCTGGACGTAGTACCCTTTCCCCGATAATATAACCTGCCTGAACCACTTGTTGAACAGTATTATCTGGAACATCAGCATTGGGAATTTCAAACATCGCTTGATGAAAGTGAGGATCAAATTTTTGCCCCTCTGGATGAATTTTTTGCACCCCATGACGTTCTAATGCTGCCATCATGGCACGTTCAGTCATTTCAACGCCTTCTGCCAATGATTTCAAACCAGCATCACTCTCCCGTGCACCTTCTGGAATAGCTTCCAAAGCACGATTGAGATTGTCAGAAACCGATAACATATCCCGTGCAAAATTAGCAATGGAATAAGCTCTTGCATCCGCCACATCTCGCATAGTACGGCGTCGAAGATTTTCCATATCTGCAACAAGACGTAAAAGCTGATCTTTCAGTTCTTTATTTTCATCCTGCAAAGACGCTAAAAGATCACTAACCTCATTGCTTTCTGTTTCAACGACTTCGTGTTCCTCTGTTTTATGTGTTTTTAAAAATTCATCGGCTGCCTGTTTAAGTGTATTACGATCAGCTGGATTTTTTAAATCACAATTTTCAAATGAAGCGTCAGTAAATTTGTTTTTTTCATCAGACATAAAAATTTTATTCCTTCATAAGATTCGTTATTCTCGATATCGAAATTCTACAGACAAAAATCAAGGGGTAGCGATGTATATAATACAATGAGCTTTTATAGTACAAATACTTACTTGCATCGTTTTAACGCAATAACTGTGACACAAGTTGAGCTGTATAATCAACCATGGGCACAATCCTTGCATAATTAAGCCGTGTAGGACCAATAACACCTAAAGCACCAATGACTCTTTGTTGTGAATCTCGATAAGGTGCTACAACTAAAGAAGAACCAGAAAGTGAAAATAACTTATTTTCTGAACCAATAAAAATTCTAACCCCAGAACCTTCATCCGTTAAATCGAGAAGCTGTGCCATACTCTCGCGCGTTTCAAGATCATCAAACAAATGGCGTAACCGTTCTAAATCTTCTTCTGCTTTCACATCTTCAAGTAAATTGCTACGCCCGCGAACAATGAGGTGTATTTTATGATCAGCATCTTCTCCTCCCCAAAGAGCTAATCCCGTTTCAACAAGATGATGTGATAAATCATCAAGTGCGGCCCTTGTTTCTGCGCATAAGCGGGCAATTTCCCCTTTAGCTTCACTCAATGTACGCCCTTGAATATGGGCATTGAGAAAATTCGTTGCTTCCGTCAATTGTGCATGGGTAACCCCTTCTGGTAAATGAACAATACGATTTTCAACTTCACCTTGTTGAGTCACCAAAACGGCAAGAGCATGCTCCCTATCAAGGCGCACAAATTCAATATGTTTCAATGTTCCTTCTTGTTTTGTTGCTAAAACAAGCCCTGCCCCACGTGAAAGATCTGAAAGAACTCGGCTTGCTTGAACAAGAAAATGTTCAACCGATTGTGCATGACCAGCCTCTTTGACTTGCATTTCAATATTTTCTCGCTCTTCGTTTGGCAAATCACCCGCTTCCATAAATGCATCAACAAAAAAGCGTAAACCTGATTGTGTTGGCATTCGACCCGCAGAAACATGTGGTGCATAAATCAAACCGAGGTGTTCAAGATCACTCATCACATTGCGAATCGTCGCAGGCGATAATGTCTGTTGTAAAAGCCGCGAAAGATTACGTGATCCTACAGGTTCACCATCATTAAGATAAGCTTCAACAATATGGCGAAAAATATCACGCGAACGTTCATCAAGATATTTTAGTTCATTATCAATAGTTTTGTGCTTCATCACAATTGTTTCACTACTTTTAAAATCCTCATCTCTTATATAAGTTTTGCCAAGGTTTGGTCAAATAGTCTAAAGTAGTATAAAAACATATTATCCTATTGAGCTGTAAAATGCTACCTTTCAGAGTGATGCTTGATAAATTACGCAGGAAATATTTTTGTTAGAGTGTGTGAGAAATATTTAAGATTAAGAATTGATCTGTAAAGTGGTCTGCTGTAGGGACTTGTCAAGAGAATCTAGCTTGATTAAAAACCGCTGTAAATAGAAAATTTCACCCTTTAGAGCAAGCAGAATGTGTGTGTATGAGCATTTAAACCGTTTTTAGCACAAAAATAATTCCCCTTTCATTTTTGGAGAAATCTATATGAGAAGCATAGCAGATAAAAAACTTGTCATTGCTACACATAACACCGGAAAATTGCATGAAATCACTACTTTAATTACGCCTTTCGGTTTAATAATACAATCGGCAAAAGAACTGGGCTTGCCAGAACCAAAAGAAACAGGAAAAACATTTGAAGAAAATGCTTATATTAAAGCTTTTTCAGCAGCAAAAAAGACAGGACTTCCTGCCCTCTCTGATGATTCAGGCTTAGAGGTAGATGCATTGGAGGGTGCGCCAGGCGTTTATACCGCTGATTGGGCAATTCAAGCCGATGGTACACGTAATTTTCCAAAAGCTATGAAAAAAATAGAAAATGAACTCCAAAAAGTCGGAGCACGAGAAAAAAACCAACGGAAATGCCGTTTTATATCCGTCATTTGCATTGCATGGCCTGATGCTCATGCAGATTACTTCCGCGGATGCGTTGAAGGAACGTTCATTTGGCCTCCACGGGGAGACAAAGGCTTTGGTTTTGATCCTATTTTTTTACCCGATGGATATGAAAATACCTTTGGAGAAATGTCAACAGAGCAAAAACACAACTGGAAATGTAATGATATTCCCCCTCTTTCACATCGCGCACGTGCTTTCAAACTTTTGGCAGAAAACCTTTTAGCATTCTCATGAATGAACCTTTTGGCATTTACATTCATTGGCCCTTTTGTGCAGCTAAATGTCCTTATTGTGACTTTAATTCGCATGTTCGCATCCATGGTGTTGATCAACCACGTTTTGTCACCGCCTTTAAGCGCGAAATAGAAACGCAATACCACAAAATAGGCCCACGCCATATTACAAGTATTTTTATTGGTGGAGGAACCCCTTCTCTTATGGAGCCGCAAACTGTCGATGCCCTATTGCAAGCACTTGCAAAAAAATGGGTAGTCGATGATAAAGTTGAAATTACATTAGAAGCTAATCCATCCAGTGTGGAAGCAGAGCGCTTTCGTGGATACCGTGCGGCAGGTGTTAATCGCTTATCTCTAGGGATACAAGCGCTCAATGATAAAGTATTGCGCAAACTTGGCCGACTCCATAATGTGGAACAAGCTCTTTGCGCTATTACTTTAGCACGGCAAATTTTTCCACGTTTATCTTTTGATCTCATTTATGCCCGCCCCGAACAAACCCTTGAACAATGGAAATCTGAACTTGTACAAGCAATTGATTTAGCAGCGGACCATCTTTCTCTTTATCAATTGACGATCGAAGAAGGAACCGCCTTTAAACGGCTTCATGATGCAGGAAGACTTATCCTTCCCCCATCAGAGCTAGCAGCAGATCTGTATCATCTTACTCAAGAAATAACGGCACTACATGGACTTCCTGCCTATGAAATCTCAAACCATGCAATGCCCGGTGCCGAATCAGCACACAATCTTCTTTATTGGCGTTATCACCAATATGCAGGCTTTGGTCCAGGAGCACATGGACGTTTCATTGAGCATACACCGAATCATTCCTCTTTCTGTTCAAAAACATTGTCATCACACCTTGAAAACCGCGAACGTTATGTCACAATAAATGAAAAGCATCCCGAACAGTGGCTTAATTTGGTAGAAACAACAGGACATGGCTGTATTGAAACGGAACATTTAACCACTGAACAACAGGCAAATGAAATGCTCCTTATGGGATTACGCCTTTGCGAAGGCTTAGAACTTATACGCTATGAAACCTTAAGCCCTAAACGCATTCCAATGGAAAAACTGATCGATTTACAACACCAAGAATTGATAGAAATGGTGGATAACCAACGCTTAAAAGCAACAACCAAAGGACGTATTGTTCTTGATCACATCATCAGCCAACTCGCAAACTAAAGTTTTTATAACAACATACTTATTTTAATCATAATTATCATTTTTCACAGCAAAGGTGAGATTAGAATATCGTGAGATTCTCTCATTTCAAAACTATTTATAGCAAGCTAGTTACCGCCATTTGCTTACACCTTAAAAAGGGAGAAGCATGTGGATAAAAACTATAAAAAAGGAGTAAAAAGGCCTCTTATGAACACTCTTAAGTGCTAAAAGCTATTGCAATATTTTGAGCTAGAAAGTGTATGGTGCTCTAACTTTATTTTTCATAAACATAAAGATGGGGAGGCATTATAGATTTTATATTACAACATTCATAAGCACCGTAGTAGCACAAATGTGACAAACATTGAGAAAATTTCTTTAAAACAAGTATGTGAATGCATAATACGATAATGTATTGTTCTTTATGAAATCGTGGCACCATTTAAAGAACCAGAGAAATAAGCATGAAGCCATGCATCAGTCTCTGATTATTTAAAAAGATATTACTCTAGTTACTTTTGAAAACCGTAAAGCCGAATAAAAAAGAAAGTAAAAAAAGCACGCTGATTTTCACCTTTATACCTTTTATATTTTCCCTCAATGAGGTTATGTTTGTATGTCTGTTTCAGAGATTATAAAAAATAGATATACACAATGCTTTTATCCTATTCTGGCATGTAAAAGCTGTTATCGCAAAAAATACTGAACCAATATTTATTTGAGATACGCGGCCGTATGATCGGTATTAATTTATAGGTAACAGCAACATCATGAGCTTTACTAAACAAATAATGCACTCAAATGACAAATATACTAAATATGAATCGGTATTGCTTTGTTAGCGAGTGAAACGATGTTAATCTCATATGATCTTACTTGTATGCGTATATGCTTATAAGTGTCTATACGCGTCCTTTAAAGTTATTTAATTAAAAAATTGAGAATAATACTAGGACAATCCTTGGCTAAAGAAGTCAACGTGATGCTACAAAAGAATTTCTGTGTACCTTTATCATAACCAATATTAAAGCTGATTAAATAACCTCACCTTCTATCTCGTAATGATATTGCAACGGAAGTTCTTGGGGACAAAAAAAGCAGAGCAAAATATATGAAATAAAATAAACTTAAAGCGCTTTTCCTATAGTCTTTATTCTAAGAGAGTCTAATTGGAACAAGAAGTGCCTTTTGTGAGAGCTCAGAAACCATATTAAAACATGAGCTGTGAATGAGCGCATTTATGTTGTACGAACTTTTTACAATAGCAGCATGTTTTTGTGTGTCTTCATGGCTTCAACCTGTCACTACACAATGATGATATAATATTCATTGTTTTCCATATATGATTGCACCGCCTTTCTACACCTTAAAGAACGAATATTTTCAATCCAATATGGTCTAAACAGTTCTGCTTCTTCAAGCAGGTCTCTTTTGGCTTTTCAATTATGTAATTCACTTAACTTAAAGACTCTACAGGCAAGAATCCCAACTTAAGAATATTCATTACTTACTCTAAGACTACTTAATATATTAAGTTTTACGAGTCTCGTATCACCACACCATAAATGGCAATATCTTATGGCACAACAAGATAAAGGTATTTTTGAACCAGCAACCTTTTCTTTATGCAAAAAATTCAATAATAAAACGCTCATAAATAGTAGTAAGTGTTTCCATTGCATCAAGGGCTACACACTCATCTACCATATGCATCGTTTGCCCTGGTAAGCCAAATTCAACCACTGGGCAATAATCCTTAATAAATCGCGCATCTGAAGTACCACCAGAAGTGGAACATTCTGGTATATTCCCTGTTACACTTTTAATAGCATTGGATAAAGTTTGAATGAGTTTATCATTTTTGGTCAAAAAAACATCTCCTAAACTTGGAATCCATTCAAGCTGATAAGAGGGATATTGATCACCATTGTTTTTTGATTGCACCAAAGCAAGACGCTTTTCAATTTCCTTCATCAGTGTTTCTTTTGTCCAAAGATCATTGTAGCGTATATTAAAATGAACTGTTGTCTGCGCTGGGATAACATTGACCGCTAAATTACCGGTATCGATGCTTGTTAGCTCTAAATTACTGGGTTGAAAATTTTCTGTCCCTTTATCTAAGACGATTTGTGTCAATGCTTGAATAAGCTTACTTGCCAAAGGCAAGGGATTGGCAGCCCTCTCTGGAAAAGCAACATGACCTTGACGACCCTTCACGGTAATAACACCAGAAATCGATCCGCGGCGACCAATTTTGATAATATCACCAACAGTCTTTACGCTTGTTGGTTCTCCCACAAGAGCCGCAGTCCATTTTTCGCCTTTTTTTTCTGCCCATTTGAGAAGTTTTACCGTACCATTAACAGCAGGCCCCTCTTCGTCACCAGTAATTAAAAGGCTTACCCTTCCTTTAATGGGTCGTTTCTCAAGAACTCGCGCTAGAGCCGCAATAAAACAAGCGATACCACCCTTCATATCAACAGCACCCCGCCCATATAATTTCCCCTGATCTATAACAGCTTCAAAAGGTGGGTAAGTCCAATCTTCCAATGCACCTGGCGGTACGACATCCGTATGACCCGCAAACATAAGATGGGGTCCTTCACTCCCCATTTTTGCATAAAGATTTTCAACATTATCTGTATTTTTATCCGTAAAAACAGGGCGATCGACGTGAAATCCCATTTTTTTCAAAAATTGTTCCAAAGTTGATAAAGCCCCTGCTTCATGAGGTGTAACAGAAGGACAACGAATAAGTGCCTGTAATAGCTGAAGTGGATCTGTAAGAACAGACATAAAAAACCTTCCCATTTTTTATAAGTCATCGGAACTTAGGGTTATTACGCTGAATTACAAAAAAGATAAAGCAAAACATTGAAGACACTCAGCAAACCAAGCAGGGGAGAACAATCGTGCTGAGAGCTTCAATGGCTTCCTCATTATACATGAGCAAGCACACACTCAACAAAACACTCAACAAAAAGTTCCGTTAAATATTGCCTTCATTTGAAAGTTTTTTACGCCTCTAAATTATATGAATCAAAATTAATTGCATGCAGTCTAGGAGCATTTTCTTTCAACCAAGCACGATATGTTTTACTATCAGGACATAGCTCTTCACAAAGAGCCCAAAATCTTGGCCCATGATTCATTTCAACAAGATGAGCAACTTCATGGGCAACAACATACTCAACAACTTCTTTTGGTGCCATAATAAGGCGCCAAGAAAAAGAAAGACGCTTATCGATTGAACAAGAGCCCCAACGACTTCTCGTATCTTTATAACAAATGGATTTGACTTTACGCTCTACCTGATGAGCATAATGTGCCACCAAAGGCGTTATAATAAGCGCCGCTTGTTTTTTCAAAACGTCAGCAATGCGTCTTGGGAGATATTCTAATTGACCATAAACAATAATTTCAGGCCCTTGCTCCGCATCTGCTGTAATGATTTCTGTTACCCCACGTCCCTCTCTATGCTTTATGGTATGAGAAACACCCAATAAGGGAATTGTCGTCCCCTCTTTGAGATAAGCATTTTTATGAGAGATTTGTACATGAGAAAGACGTGCCTCAATCCAAGATCGATGCTTTTCAATAAAATTTTCAACCGCATAGAGATTTATTGCTGGTGGTGTTGTTACACAAATCTCCTGACTTCTGGCATCAATACGTAAGGTAAGACGGCGCGCATACTTATTTTCCCGCACCCGTACAGGTACAGAGCGCTCAGAAAAAATAAAATGCTGTTTAGAAATGCTCATATATTTTTATCTTCATCAATAAATGTACCCCTTACTTTGCATTAATCTGATTAATAAAAGATCTCAATACTGTTTCAAGGCAATCTAAATCTTGTGGACGAGAAAAGCGATGATCCGCATCACGAACAAGTGTCAATGTTACATCATGGAGAGGTAAATGATCAAGTAAAGTCAATGTATGCTGATAGGGGATATCTTCATCTTCCATCCCTTGTAGAATATGGACTGGACATCCAACATCAATGCATCCTTTCATAACACAATTTTCGCGCCCATCTTCAATCAATGTTTTTGTAAAGGGCATTGGCTCTGTATCATCAACTGCAGGTCGTTCAATATAGCCTTTCTCCTCCAAAATCTTCCATTCTTCTGGGCCTAATTTTGGTTCCACCAATGTTTGTGTAAAATCAGGTGCTGGAGCAATCAATATCATGCCAGCAAGCTTCTTATTTTTCTGTGCTAGCATCATTGCAAGCCTTAGCGCAATCCACCCCCCCATAGAGGAACCAATCAAAATTTGTGGACCCTCACAATAGGTTTCAAAAGTCGCTAAACTTTCCTTAACCCAACGCGAAATTGTTCCTTGAAAAAAATCACCTTCAGATTCTCCATGTCCAGAATAATCAAAACGTAAACAAGACAAATCATTCTTCTGAGCAAACTGATCAACTAACGTTGCCTTACTTCCTAACATATCGGATTGATAGCCAGGAAGCCAAACCAAACCTGGAGATTGGCGCCCCTTGCGATAGCGTACTGCAAGTGCGGTGTTCTCAAATGAAAAAAACTGACAAGGAATATTTTGATCCATGATTTTTTATCCTCTATAAAACAATTTCTTTAAATTAAGAGAAAAACTTTTATAATCTAAATCATTCCAAAAAGTAATAAATCAAATAATGAAAATAACACGAATTATAGTTGTTTTTAGGTACATAATTGTATATTAAATTAACTGTAGTTGAATCAAAATTTAAGGAGCATAAACCATTCGTAAACCGTTTAAAATGACACCTACCCAAAAAGACGGACCACGTTCAAATCAGGATATTCGGGTACCTCATGTTCAGCTTATCAATGATGAGGGACAACATCAGGGAGTTGTTGCGATACAAGAAGCTCTTGCTATGGCTGCAGATGCGGGACTTGATTTGGTTGAAATTGTACCAAATGCGGAGCCACCTGTATGTAAAATCATCGATTTGGGAAAATTAAAATATCAAACCCAAAAAAAAGCTGCTGAAACACGTAAGAAGCAAAAAGTCATCGAAATCAAAGAGATTAAGATGCGCCCAAATGTTGATGTCCATGATTATGGAGTTAAACTCAAGGCTGTTCATCGCTTTATTGATCATGGTGATAAAGTAAAGATTACTTTGCGTTTTCGTGGTCGTGAGATGGCTCACCAAGATCTTGGATTAAAGCTTCTTCAGCGTGTGAAAGAAGATACAAGTGAAATTGCCAAAATCGAATTGGAGCCAAAGCTTGAAGGCCGGCAAATGATGATGGTGATAGCACCTAAATAGTTTTGCATTGGAATAATATTCGCATGCAATTCATCAAATGAGCGTATAGCTATAATTTAGAAGCACCACATGGAATTTGTTGTGGTGCTTTTAAGGTTTTATAAATGTGTATAAATCCTTTTAATAGTGCTTTCTCGATTTATAAGGAGAATTCGTTATTTTATATATTAAATGAGAGAACCCAAACATCTTAAGATCTTCTCGTTTCAAGCTCTTTCTATATGAATCCAACAAAATAATTCTGTTTGCACATCACAAACAGAGATAATGCATACATAAAATTATTAAAAAAAGCAGAAATGCCTTTTGTGAACCATTTCAAGTGCCAAAGGCTATTACAATATGGAAATTAGTAAATAATAATGATGGGACTCGCCCGTACTTTTTATTTAACTAAAGATAGTGATAAACAACACCTTTTCGTTCTACCTTTCACAGAGATTTTGCACTGTATTTCTTTACGCTCGCCGTCGTGAAATTGATGGATGAACCTTGAAAGAAAAGGCTATTTTTGTACAAAAGATTAATGGATTTTTTTAATTAAGAGTGCTTCAATCTTGCATAAAACAACAAGAAAATATAGAAGCACTTTATGGACAAAAAACAAATTTCCTCTTTTGATAAACATCTTATTATCCGTCTTTTGCGAGAAAATTTTCATAAACATGCGCGTTGGTACAGTGCGGCTATTTTCTCAATGATCATCATTTCTGGTACAACTGCAACGAGTGCATGGATGATGCGTGATGTTGTTAATCAGATTATTGATGCGCAAAATTTTCCTATGATCGTTTTAATTTCTAGCATCATTGCTTTTATCTTTATTCTCAAAGGAGTTGCAACTTTTTCCCAAACTTATTTTCTAAACAAAGCCGGAAATAGTATCATTGCTGAACAACAACGCAAAATTTTTGCCCGACTTATGGAACAAGGAGTCTCTTTTTATCATAATAACACTTCATCTGATCTTCTTGTTCGCGTAACCCACAATGCTACAGCTGTACGTAATATCATTGATACTATTATCACAACTTTTGTACGTGATTTGCTTTCCGTTAGTGGTTTGTTGCTTGTCATGTTTATTCAAAACTTTATATTAGTTTCCATTACTTTAATCATAGGACCACTAGCTTTTTTAGGCGTTCGAATGGCTTTAAAACGCGTTCGCCGCCTTATGGAAAAAGAGCTCCTTTCACTTGGTGAAATTATAAAAATCGTACAGGAAACTGCTGTTGGCATTCGAGTCATTAAGGCTTTTTCACTAGAAGAAGTCATGAAAAAACGGATGGATAAAGCTATTTGTGATGTTGAAAAACAAACAAATAATATTGCAACACTCGAAGCTATTACAAATCCGATTATGGAAACACTCACAGGTGTTGCCATTGCTGGTATTATCTGTTTTTCCGGTTACCTTGCAACCCAACGCGCAGGTGTTCAAGGTGAATTTATGTCTTTTATTGTTGCTTTACTTTTAGCTTATGAGCCCGCAAAAAGACTAGCAAATGTACGTGTAAAAATTGAATCTGGCTTGGTCAATATCCGTACGATGTTTGAAATACTCGATTGTCCCCTTACAGTTGTAGAACATAAAGAAGCTAAAGATCTGAATAAAACGCAAGGAACTATTCGTTTCGAACATGTTTCTTTTGCATACACTAATAACAAAATGATATTGAAAGACATCAACCTAGAAATAGAAGCCGGAAAAATGACAGCATTGGTGGGACCATCCGGTTCGGGAAAATCAACCCTTATCAACCTTATTATGCGCCTCTATGACCCCACAAAAGGACGCATATTGATTAATGATCAAGACATTCGCTACACAACATTTCGCTCTCTGAGAAACCTGATGGCCTATGTAGGACAAGATACTTTTCTCTTTCAAGGAACTGTTAAATATAATATCGGGCTTGGAAAAGAAGGGGCTAGTGATGACGAAATTATCGAAGCAGCAAAAGCAGCAAATGCTCATAACTTTATTATGAGTTTGCCAAATGGTTATGATACACAGATAGGTGATAATGGCTGTAATCTTTCAGGGGGGCAAAAACAACGACTCGCTATCGCTAGAGCAATGATTCACGATAGTGAAATTCTGATTCTTGATGAAGCAACAAGTGCGCTCGATTCACACACCGAAGCACAAATTAATGAAGCCATTCACCACCTTACTAAAGGACGCACAACGATCATTATTGCTCATCGCCTTTCAACGATTGCTCGTGCTCATAAAATTGTGGTCATACAAAATGGACAACTGATTGAACAAGGTACTCAAAAAGAATTGCTAGCAAAAGAACATGGGTTTTATAAAAAACTTCATAATATCCAGTTCAAAAAACATACCCCCTAATTTCTAGATCCTTAAATAAGATTTGAAATAAAAAATGGATAGAAGGTAATGCTCCATTTATAAAAAAAGACTTGTTATCAAGAAAAAGCATTACTTCAATCAAGAATTGGTAAAGAATTTATGGTTTATTGAAAATAAAATTCTTGGATTTAGATGAAAACTTTACTCGTTGTTTTGTTGAATGCAAAAGATAAGATGTAATTTGCTTATTGCAAATTTTCTTTATATTTATGATGAATCAATCAAAAGCGCTTGTTGTACGTCATAAGAGATATTGGTATATGCATAAAAACTCTTAAGATAAGCAATAAAAATACCTCTACACTTTCAAGTGAAAAGATTGTCAGCAACATGAGAAGCTGGAAAATAGAATGATAATGCCGGCTTATAGCTTTAGTAAATACTTATACCTTTATTAATAACGGTAGTGTAGATTTTATACCATTCATAAGAGATACTTTATACCATTTCACAAGCAATCTTATGAAATAGACTCAAGCGCACACTGAGAAATGTTCCTTTAAAACAAGTACATAAACTTGCAACACAATAATGTTATATTTTGGAGTATTCTGTTTGGGGAGCTATTCGTTATAAGAAAAGTGATCTTATTCCAGACACAATAAACAAAATCTAAAATAATAGGTAATTTTTATTATTAAAAAATATTGCTTTAAATGCGTTTGACAATAAAATCGATATCTTATGAATTCTCTGCTTGCCTCACGTTTTTGACGGTCTTTAATGGAATCATGTCCTTCACGTAAAAACAGAATGCCATTGTGTTGCAAATTCACGTACTTGTTTTAAAGAGACCTCTCTCAAAGTCTTCCCTAAGCCCATTCGCAATAACATTCGTGAATTGTATAACGATAAATCCATTAACCCCCTCTATCTTTACGCTTATGGAGTAACAAGCCGACACCACTCACACTATTCTGCCAGTCCCTAATGTTGCGACAGCTCTTAGCTCTCGAGATGATTCATAAGAGGCATTTTTAGTTATTTCTTAATAGTTTTATCCACACAGGATTCTCCGCTTGTAGCATACAAGCCGAATGATTTTGATTGATTCAATACGAAAGAGATTCGTACGATATTCAAAGTTCTAATTCAAGTTGAATAACAATAAATTATCTTTATAAATCAATATATTGCACACACTACATTCTTTAGGCAACAGCACGATATGGGCTTGAAAACAAGGTAAGGTATTTCTCTAAAATAAATATATAGCAGCAAAATAACATACTATCTTTCGTGAAGATTTTGTCCCTTTAGAGAATAGCATAACAAAAATCAAATATTTCAGATATATCTCTTCACGCCTCAACAAAAAGCTTCTTCTTTTATAGGATTTCTAGTCTATGCCTCCTTCCTCAGATTTAGAAATGAGAGACAAAAAACAAAGAAATTGTTTTTTTAAAATTCAATCTTTAATAATCTCTTTCATAAAAGAGACCTATACTAGAATTTTGTTCATTTCCTATGGCACCTTTAGCTTTGAGATGACGCGAAATATCTAAATTAATTGTCCCTTTCGTCGTTCCATCAGACCCTGCTTCAAAGCCCAAATAAATATTATTGTGTATGTAGCGTCCAATACGTAAGCCTGTATTCCCTTTCTCATTAACGATAACATCAAGATCATCAAGTCCAATTTTAGTTCGTAAAGTATTCAACAAAGATGTATTAGAACTACCTGCAAGATCAGCCGCTGCTGCTGCAAGTTGAGCAATCTGAAATGGTGATAATTCATTAAGAGAGCGTTTAAAAATCAAACGCGCCAAAATCTCATCCTGAGGCAAATTTGGTTGTGATGAAAAATTAATATCAAGATTATCAACCGTCCCACTTACAGTTACAGTGACGCGAATATCACCACTGTTATTGTTGGTTACAAAATAAACCGTAGGATTAAGATTACCACTAAAACTCGCTTGTCCTTGATCAAAATTAAGACGTTGCGACAAGATATCAAAACGTCCACGAATCATTCTAAATTCACCAACTGGATGCACATCATTCAATGGACCTGCTAGATTAATGCGTCCTCCCAGTTCAGCATCTAAGCCTTTTCCGCGTACAAAAAATTGATTGCGTGCTGTAATACGCATGTTTGATAGCACGACAGATGAAGATTCTTGTGTAACTATACGGCTTTTGCTTTTGTTCGTGTTCTTAACATCAGCACGTTCAAGTGTTGTTTGAATCGATTTAGTTAAATTCTTATTTCTAACATCAAGAAACTTGGCACTTTTAAAATGATCAGGAACAAAAACTTCAGCTTTTTCAACGATGATATCACCACCAAGAACAAGACTATTTAAAAAATGACCTGTCATTGTCATCTCACCTGATAATGTTGCCAGAATCATAGAACCATCATTATAATTGGCATTATCAAGATGAAATATCAAATCTGTCTCTAGACCATTAGAGATACGACCTGAAGCAGAAATTCCTCCCCCCTCAAACGAAGAAGCTGAAGCTTTTTCTATAAGGATATGATCACCTTTCAATTTGCCTTCAATCGTTATATTATTTAATCCTACATTTGTTTGTGAATCAAAAAAGCTACCGTCGCCTATAGAAATATTTCCTATTAATTGTGGCTTTGATAATGACCCATTAAGAGCTGTATCAATTCTTGCTGTACCCGTTATATGTGCACCACGCTTAGCTAATAAGAGATTAACAAAATCAAGAGGCATTATCCCTTTAACGTTTAATTTTGCCTCTGAACCATTAAGAGATACAGGCCCATGGATGGAAAGATCTAATCCTTTATCTCCAGTAGCTATCATATTTTCAATATGAAATGTCGATTTTTTATAAGAACCACGAGCATTTATATTGATTGACATCGGTCCTTTATGCGTCATAGCGGTTAAATTTTGACTAGAAAGCTCAAAATGAGCAGATGGATCCTTCATTGTTCCACCAATATCAACTTTACCTATCACTGTCCCATCAAGCGCTTGTCCTGCAATAAAACCATTCGCCAAACGTGCAGATAAATTTTGCAAATTAATATGAAGATCAAGCGCATTTTTCTCTAGAGATACACGCCCCTGAGCTTGTGCTTGTACTCCTTCTCCTGTTAAATTTGCATTCAAAGTAAGATTTTGATCTACAGTATTTCCCGTAGCAGAAAGAGAAAAAGGCATAATTTTTTTATCTTGAAAAGCAACGGTTGTCAGTCCCTCACCTTTTATATCGTAAGTTATATCAGGTTTTTTTAAATGACCACGAATCATAACCTGCCCTGTTACACTCCCTGCTGCTCCAAGATCGGATTTCCACAGATTGACTAAAGCAGCAGGAAGCGCATTCATTGTAAGTTGTAAATTCAGGGTATCTTGAATATTTCCTGCTAAAATGATGTTGCCTCCATTTATTGCAATTCCTAATTCATTGATTGTCATTCCATCTTTATCAAAAGAAATTATAGATGGCTTCGGCAATGTTGCATGAAAAGTATGTTGTTTTAAGTCCACAGCTTCAATTTGCACTTCTCGTTTTATACTTTCTGGAAGTTCCTCAACCATTAAACGACCAGAAAGCCTTGTATTGAGAGTATCATGCAACATCGCCTGGACAGTAAAAACCGTTTGTCCATTATTCCTATCAGCGTGAGCATTTAAACGATTGACCATTACCAAAGGTGTTTGAATATGTTCTGCATTGATAACTCCTTCAAACTGAGTCATGCCAAAAGGATCGAATATGTCAGCATCTATTGCCAATTTTTTTATTTTATTCTTGGAAAAATTCAAATGGTTAACATGCGCCTTCACATTGGTTTTTTGTCTGCCATTTTGTTCATCAAAAATAAAATCTCCTTTTACTTTTCCACTACCATCCTGCAAAAATAACGCTGAAAGTACGGAAATATCATCGGCATCAATATGCAGCGCTCCTTTCAAAAAACCGCCAAGTTGTTGAGAAAGATCACCCGTTATTTTTGCACTTCCCCCTCTAATATCGATATTTTCAAGTTTTCGAATTTTATGAGAATCTTCAAAAGAGGCCGATAAATGCAAAGGTTTCTTAGCAAAAATTCCTTCACCTTTTACCACCCCTGTTAAAGAAGTAACTGGTGCTGTATTATCTACAAATGCATCTATGTTAAATGTTGTGTTTTGAAGTTTCTTCCCTACAATTAATGCTTCAGAAATATGGGCACGTGTATTTAGTTTTATATGGCTATTGCGCCCTCTCGCCGTACTTTGAATTGTAAGTGCACCGCTTATCTTTGAGTCTAATTTGGACAAATCAGATATTTGAGCAGATAGATCCATTTTAGCGCTTTCATCTGAAAAATAACCATTAGCCTCTATATTTGTATATTGATTTTTCAAATTAAAATGACGTAAAGTGAAGCCCTTTGTATTTCGAGCAGTGCCACCTGAAAGAGTAGTATTTCCTTTGAATAAACGATCAAAAGACTGCACGCCTATTTTCATATCGTCAGCCATTCCTGATAATTGGAGATCAAAAATGCCACTCAATAAACTGATCGTTCCTTTGGCTTTAATATCTGCATTACCAGAAAGTGATTGTTTACTGAACACTTCCAAAGGAGTTAATGTTTGAGCTTTTAAACCGAGATCGCCTTTAAAAACAAAATTCTCCATTGTCCCTTTTAACCAAGAAGAAAAACCCTGAGCCGTAACACTCAGATCATGAATCAAAATTGGTTTGTTCGAAACAATATCCGTATCTAAATGCACATGAACCGCTTGGCTTAAATTTTCTACTAACGCTCCCTTAATCTTTTTAACCCCTTGAAGCGTCCCTTTAACCTGAACACCAACATGACGAGAAGCTGCATTATCAAGATTTTCGCTTACTCCTCCCATATCAAAAATTGCATCGCGAATATAAATATTTTTATTGCTTAAATGATTTACAACCAACCGCCCATTCCAAGATTGTTGACCTTCGCGACCATAGTCAATGTTCAAAGCAAGAGTATTCGCAGGTTTTGGCACTTCTGATATAGGTAAATGAATAGACTTCTTTTCGTTATCAAGAGCCATTTTGCCATCAACAAAAAGCCGTCGCAAGAATCCATCAGCGGTTATTTCAGCATTGGCTATAACATTCATTGCTTTGTTCTGAATAACCATCTGATCAAGGTGTGTCACACCTTCTTTTGTTCTTCTTGCCTTTGCTTTTAATGTTATATCAGATTCGAAGAGACTACGATATTGAACAGGTATTAAAGGGCTCAGTGTTCCCTCTAATTTCGTAGAAAAACTCTGTCCTTCTGGAACACTTGCAAGAATAACATTACCATCTAAAATAGAATGATGATCGGACTCTAAAGAAAGTTTGATAACCAAATCATCAAAAGTACCATCACCTTTCACGACGAGACTTAATGCTGGACGTTGTTCAATGTTAAAAATATTCGCCAAAATACCATTTTGTGGTTCGTTAGCAGAAATATCAATTTGAGCTGTACGATTACTATCAGATATCTTGGTGAGAACAGAAAAAGAACCCGGTGCATCTAAACGATGCGCCGCTATATCGACATCAAAATTACCACCAGCCAAGGTGAAATTGCCTTTTAAGGACATATCAGCAGAAAAACCAAAAAGATTCTGTTCAAATGTCACATGTTGAGCTGTAAGCGTATTGATAGAAAGAGCAAGCGGTAATTTTGGTAAAGAGAATTTACCAGTCTCAAGGGAAGAAACAAAAGAAGAATTGCCTTGCGGTTTGCGTAAAAATGTAACCTGTTCTGCCGAAAGCTGGTTAATATCCATCCGCCCTCTCAGCAACGCTAGACGATTCCAATCCATTTTAGCATTGGTAATTTTAAGCCAAACCCCTTTTTTATCACTGACAGTAATAGTATCAATTGATGTTTGAGAAGACAGTGTCCCTTGCATATTGTGTAAACGAACTTGACGATTAGGCGCTGAAAGCTTTCGTTCAATTAAAGAAACAAACCATGAGCGATCATCTGTTTTCATTTCGCTAGAGGGAAGAATGTCTCCTCTTTGCGCAAAAACAAAACTACCCACCCCAAAAAACAAAAATACAAAGAAGAAAGCTGATAAACGTACACCTTTTTTCATTAAAATGCTTGCCCTATACCCACATAAAAACCAATGCGAGGGTCACCCTTCTCTCTCTTTAAAGGAAAGGCTAAATCAACGCGTAAAGGACCAAGACCCGTCATATAACGACCTCCTATACCGGCTCCCCATTTAATTTTTTGAGAAAAATCAAAATTCGCCTTTTTCCCTACTAAACCTCCATCAAGAAAACTGACAAACCCTATTTTATCATTTAAAGAAACACGCAATTCTGCTGACCCCTCAATAAGCGCCCGTCCACCAACAACCCCATCATTTTCTGTTTTGATACCAATATTACGGTAAGCATAACCACGAACAGAGCCCCCACCACCAGCAAAAAAAAGCGTATTTGCGGGTACTTGTGCTGTATCATTCCCAAGAATTGTACCAAGCTTTGCCCGCGCAGCAACAACAAAACGATCCCCTTCATCCAACGCCCAATAAGAACGACCTTCTGCTGTTACTTTTGCAACAAAGTTGCTAAAACGCATCTCATAAAAAGGCTCAATGAAAACTTCACCATATAAACCTTTTGTTGCATTAAACTTATTATTACGACTATCGTAAATCAAGCCGCTAGGGAAACCGATTGTTGTAAAATTACGGCTCCCAAAATAGATATCACGTGAATAACCATTTGAAACTTCTACAGCAGCCTGTCCCGATAGATTACCATTAAAAATATGCGTAATACCTAATTTTCCTTTGATGGCTTTTGTCGTATAATTTTCTAAAACATCTTGTTGTATTTTTAATTCTGATCTGAAATCTGTATCTGGCGTGAGTACACCGGGCTTTACAAATGTACCACCGAAAAGATAATCAAAATTTTTAAAATTATATGATTGCTTTTTATTGCTACCAACACCACTTATTTTTGTTTCAATTTTAAGAGTCTCTGCATGACCCAAAAGATTATTATGCATCCAATAAGTCTCAAAACCAGCACCGTCTAAAGTTGAATAGCTACCGCCTACACCAAAACGACGCGGTTTACGTTCTTGTACAACAAGTGCAAGCGGTAAACTACCATCTAGATTAATAGTATCAGCCTCACGTATATTGATAGCACGAAAAACACCAAGGCGCGCAAGACGTTCATTTGCCTTAGCTAACGCATCAGAATCGTATATCTGCCCTGGTTTCAATCCGGTCATCCACGCGATATAAGCTGAATCTACACGTGGTTTCTTACTTATATTACGCACACTTAAAGGACCATAATAAGCCTTTTGTCCAGGACCAACAACAATCCGTCCTTCAACACGCAATGTAGCATGATCAGCCACGACTTCACTCTTCATAATTTTAGCTTTAGCATAACCTTGTTGCCGCCATCCTTCTATCGCCCATTTTTCTGCTTTCAAAATGGTTTCAGATTTAGCAATAGCCCCAAATTTATAGCCCAATTCTTCAATTGTGGGCATTTTATGCGCTTTACGTTTTTCAAACGGAGCTACTTTATCAATATTGGCAATACTAAAAACATATTGTGGACCAGCATTAATTGTAATAACGATATTCGATTGTGCTGGAAGTTGAGTTACCGGACTTAAATCAGCGACTTCTAAGCCATTAATTTTAATACTAATAACACCACCATAGCGTCCATCAGCATAAAGAGCAGAAAGAATTGCTCGATAATCTGAACGCGCCTTGGCGAGCAAACCAGAAGAACTGGCGGATGCTTTCTCTTTATCAGCAACAAGAGAAGAAACAGATTTAACTATTTTTATACCTTCTAATGGTGCACCTGGCGGTGCAACAACATCAACTTTATAAAATTTCTCTGTACTTTTGGTATAATGTGAAGAAGAATTTGTTTTCTTTTGACCAAAAAAAGGGATGCCGAAAAAATCAAATGCAGCAAGTGGCTGTGGAAAAGAAAAAGTAAAACACAAGCCTATAAATACACAGCGCACAGTCCCTGATTTTAACAAAATTCTTGTCTGGTATACCATAAAATCAGATACCTTATAATACACTTTGCATCTACTACGCTTTAAATAATATAAAAATAAGAAAGGTAAATATAATTACTTTGCACATTTTACACGTTTTATCACATCAAATAACACTCTGCGATACATAACGTTATCCTCCCCTTATATTTTCATCAAATTTTGCACTGTTGTATAACACGAACAGCCTCATTCTTTTTTTCTTAACATATTTATTTAGCTTATTATAAATGTTTTATTGCGTCCCATATCATCATGGTTAAATTTGTACAAATGACTTTCCATGGGAATGCTAAAAAACTGCCCACGTATATAGTTCTCTCTATAAAAAAAGCTATAGAGATGCTTCTTGATTTTTATAAATAGATATGATTGTCTCTACCAAGTCTAAAGGGGGAAAATAAATAAATGATCGCACGTATTACAACTGTTGCTTTTCGCGGTCTAGAAGCAGTCCCTGTCGATGTACAGGTTATGATTTCGTCTGGTAAAATAGGAATGGCTATTGTTGGATTAGCTGATAAAGCAGTTGCAGAAAGCCGTGAACGTGTACAAGCAGCCCTCCACGCTTGTGGACTTTCTATGCCTACTAAACGAATTACGATTAATCTTGCACCAGCTGATTTGCCTAAAGAGGGATCGCATTATGATTTGCCAATCGCCGTAGGCTTAATGCTTGCTATGGGAATCCTCCCTCCCGAAGTAGCTCAAGACTATGTCATTTTAGGAGAATTATCACTGGATGGTTCACTTACCGCCGTTAATGGTGTTTTACCAGCTGCCATGACAGCTTTATCACTCGATAAAGGACTGATTTGTCCCTTCCAATGTGGACCTGAAGCAGCATGGGCAAATGCAGAAATAAATATTCTTGCCCCAGAGACTCTGCTCACTATAGTCAACCATTTCAAAGGAACCCAAATTCAAAAACGTCCACAACCGCGCCAATATACTATCGAAACTGAACTTCCAGATCTTTGCGAAATCAAAGGACAAAAAACAGCCAAACGTGCCTTAGAAGTTTGTGCTGCTGGACGCCATAACCTTTTGTTTGTAGGTCCCCCTGGTGCTGGAAAATCTATGCTAGCGCAACGCTTACCTTCCATTTTGCCACCTCTTGATAGCCGTGAGCTTTTAGATGTCTCTCTGATTGCTTCTATTACAGGAGAAACGGTTCATAATACCATTTCACTTCATTGCCCCTTTCGTTCCCCACATCATTCTGCTTCCATGGCCGCAATGATTGGTGGAGGGCTTAAAGGACGACCGGGAGAGGTCTCCCTTGCTCATAATGGTGTGTTATTCCTTGATGAATTGCCTGAATTTTCTCCACGGGTTCTTGATTCTCTTCGTCAACCTTTAGAAAGTGGGGAGTCAGTTATCGCCCGTGCTAATCACCATATTAGCTATCCTGCTCGCTTCCAACTTATTGCCGCAATGAATCCTTGCCGTTGTGGTATGGCAGGCGAAAAAGACCATGTTTGCCCTAAAGGGATACGCTGTCAAATCGATTATCAGTCCCGTATTTCTGGTCCTCTGCTTGACCGAATTGATTTACGGATTGATGTCCCTGCTTTGACGGCTATGGACCTTATGCAACCAGAACAATCAGAAAAAAGCTGCGACGTTGCCAAACGCGTCGCACGGTGCCGTACCATTCAAGCTAAACGTTTTTCAACAATGGGGTTTGATCATATTCGTACCAATGGCGATTGCCCTGCCAAAATTATAGAACAGATTGCCATTCCTGATAAAAGTGCGACCATACTCTTACGAGATGTGAGTGAAAAAATGCACCTCTCCGCACGCGCTTATCATCGCATTCTCAAAGTTGCACGCACAATTGCTGATCTTGACGGATCAGATACTCTTTCACGCTATCATCTCGCAGAAGCTATTTCCTATCGACTAGGCGCAGAAAGATTAACAGCCCTTAATTAAAAAACTACTCATCAAAAAAAACTTATTGGAAAATAACGCAAATAAAGTTCTGTAAGTTTACCATCCTCTTCTAGAGATTTCAGCGCATAATTGAGTATATCAACCAATTTTTCATTCTTTTTTGCAACAGCAAGCTGCATTCCTTGCCCCAATAACTGTGGCGCCATATATGCCCCCCCAACAAAATGGCAGCAATCAACAGATTTTTGTTTTTTGAACCATAATGATAAAGCAAATCCATCATCAAAAATAAGGTCAATTTTACGCTCTTGTAATGCTTTATAGAGCTCTTCTCTCTTTTTAAACCCTTGCCATTTGGCTTTAGGAAAATAATGTTGAAAGAGTTTTTCGTGAACACTTTTAGACAAAACACCACTGGTTAAATGTATCAATTGATCGCTTATTGGCTCATCGAGATTTAAACGTCGAGAAGCAACAAATCGCGCTGGAAAGCGCAAATATGACTTTGTAAAAACAAGATCTTGCTGGGTTTTACTTGTTTCTTTTAAACCCGCAATAATGACTTCTGCACCACCATTTTTAACATGTTCTACAAGCTCTTTCCAAGGAATCACTTCTATTTCACAAAGCTTATCTAATTTTAATTTTGAGCAAATAGCGCGCAATAAATCGATATTATAACCTGCAAGATACCCCGATTGATCAATAAAATTAAAAGGAGGAAAATCAAAAGTTGTTACAAAACGCAAACGAAAGATATCTGTTGTATCAGGTTGTACCAAATGTTCATGCGAATCAAAAAAAGAAGGCAGCCTTTCAGCTTCTGCGTAAGAGGAAAATAGAACCCCCCCTGCTACAAATAAAATACGAATAAAAATATTGTATGGATTATTGAATAAAAAGTACTGTAAACGCAATTGAAGATGTTTCACATATATAGATTTTTTTATTTTCAAAATCTCTCCCCCATTTTTCAAAACTAAGATGCAACACTTCTTAACTATTATCTAACGCACTTCACCAAAATATCTGGCGTTTAATAAATAAAATTCTTGCTATTTTTGAAACCATTGAAAATGCTTAGATTTCTGATGTTAATTTTCCAAAATGAATATATAAAAAGTAATTTTAGAGAAAAGCGATTTAATTTTTTAATATAAGAAATAAGCTGTATATACTTTATTGCGTATCTTAAAATATTAAGACCATTTCCTTGCGTATCACAACCTAGGAAGTATATAGATACTATTGAAGAAAAGAGTAAAAATACCCCTCAAATGCCGAGGGTTTTCTCAACATTAAGGTTGCATCAACATTTAAGAGCTGAAAAATAAAATGATGATTCTGATTTGCACTTTATTGTCACAATGGGAAAGATGGGGGACATAAATCTTGTAGTATTCACAGGGTATTTTGCGTTATACTATTCAAACATCGTTGTAAAATGAGTTTGGGAACATTGAGAGATGCTCCTTAAAAAAGCGCGTGAATAAACAGTACAATGGCGTTTTGTTTTGAATGAGCGATGCAACCTCACGAGAATGCAAGAAACAAAAGCGTAAGATAATTCGTCATTACCCTCATTATTCAAAAACATCACCGTAGACGTTTTTTTAAATTGTAAAGTTGAATATAAAAGATGATCGTGGAAACGTGTTTTTACATTTACGCATTTATATTTTCCTCAAATGAAGCTTTTTTCACATTTTAAAGATGACACAAACCAATATACACAATATTTTCGCCTCAATCTAACATACAAAAGTTTGAACTGCTTAGAGAGCTCGCAACCTTTGTTTTAAATATATGGTAGAATTAGGATTGAAAAATTGATTTATGGATAAAACAAGTGAGACCTTTATTAGTGTAACACAAAAATGCATAACTAATTCTGAAACATTACGCATATGCAAAAATAAACAAAGTAAATAGCATCGTTTATGAAACAGCTTTTTGTATAAGTCATAAGTGTTTATTCGCCTTATATCACCGCCCTAGTGTTTTACAGCATAGCAGTACACTATCATTTTATCATTCTCTCCATTATATATCGACAGATATTGAATCTAGATCTGATATACGGTAAATATTTAATGTGGTTATTCCATAAATAACTGATCAGAACATTGAGCTTTAAAAAAAGCGGATAAAATATTGTAAATTGAACACAGGAATGGACTAACTTATGAGTGATGAAATAACCTCACCAGCACAAAGCAATAACTATGATGCCGCTTCTATCAAAGTTCTCAAAGGTCTTGATGCTGTACGCAAACGTCCTGGTATGTATATCGGTGACACTGATGATGGATCGGGGTTACACCATATGGTCTATGAAGTTGTAGACAATGCTATAGATGAAGCTTTAGCCGGTCATGCAACTCTTGTAAACGTCACACTCCATGCTGATGGTTCTTGTTCTGTTCGTGATAATGGACGTGGAATTCCGACAGATATCCATCCAACAGAAGGTATTTCTGCCGCTGAAGTTATTATGACACAGCTTCATGCCGGTGGAAAGTTTGATCAAAACTCTTATAAAGTTTCAGGCGGATTACACGGTGTTGGCGTCTCTGTTGTGAATGCATTATCCGTTTGGCTTAAATTGCAAATCAAACGCAATGGTAAAATTCATGAAATATCATTTACCCACGGGGTAGCTGATGCTCCATTAAAAGTTGTTGGCGATTGCGATCAAGAAAGTGGAACAGAAATTAGATTTTTACCAAGCTCTGAAACCTTTACTATGGTTGAGTTTGATTTTGAAACTTTAGAGCGTCGTTTACGGGAATTAGCTTTTCTAAATTCTGGGGTTTATATTCTTCTTGTTGACGAGCGTCATGCTGATATTAAATCCGTTGAATTGCATTATGAAGGTGGATTAATAGAGTTTGTGAAATATATTGATCAATCAAAAAAGGCTCTGCTTGATACTCCTATTTATATTGCAAGTGAAAAGGATGGTATGAGCGTTGATGTTGCCCTGTGGTGGAATGATTCCTATCATGAGAAGGTCTTGTGTTTTACCAATAATATCCCTCAGCGTGACGGTGGAACGCATTTGATAGGTTTCAGAAGTGCCCTTACACGCCAAATTAATGGCTATGCTGAATCTTCAGGTATTGCTAAAAAAGAAAAAGTGAACTTAACCGGTGATGACTGCCGTGAAGGATTAACAGCTATTCTTTCTGTCAAAGTTCCTGATCCAAAATTTTCTTCACAAACAAAGGATAAGTTAGTCTCTTCTGAAGTGCGCCCTATTGTTGAAAGTTTGGTCAATGAAGGTCTTTCAATATGGCTGGAAGAACATCCTCATGAAGCAAAACTTCTCATTAGTAAAGTGGTAGAAGCTGCAACAGCACGTGAAGCAGCACGCAAAGCACGTGAACTCACAAGACGAAAAGGGGCGCTTGATATCACTTCTCTACCAGGAAAGCTTGCCGATTGCCAAGAACGAGATCCCGCAAAATCAGAAATCTTTATTGTCGAGGGGGATTCGGCTGGCGGTTCAGCAAAAAGTGGGCGCTCACGTCAAAATCAAGCAATTTTACCCCTTCGTGGTAAAATCCTCAATGTTGAACGAGCACGTTTCGACCGCATGCTCTCATCTGATATGATTGGAACACTTATTACAGCTCTTGGAACGTCTATCGGTAAGGATGAATTTTCGCCGGATAAATTACGTTATCATAAGATTATTATCATGACGGATGCGGACGTTGATGGAGCCCATATTCGTACTCTGCTGCTCACTTTCTTTTTTAGACAAATGCCCGAGTTGATTGAACGTGGACATCTTTATATTGCTCAGCCTCCTCTTTATAAAGTATCGCGTGGAAAATCTTCCCAATATATTAAAAATGAAGCAGCGTTTGAAGAATTCTTGATCGATACTGGATTAGAAGAAACAACGCTTGAGCTTTCAACGGGAGAAGTTCGTGCAGGGGCTGATTTGTATCAACTCGCTAAAGATGCTCGTATATTACGTCAACTTTTAAATGGTCTTCATACCCGTTATGACCGTAATATTGTTGAACAAGCAGCAATTGCTGGCGCTTTTAATCTTGAAGTCTTTGCAACACAAGAAAAAGCGCAAAAAATAGCAGATACTACAGCACACCGCCTTAATCTGATTGCTGATGATATGGAACAAGGTTGGAGTGGACAATATACAGCAGATGGAAGTTTATGTTTTGAGCGTATTTTGCGTGGTGTTAAAGATGTTGTTACGCTTGATGTGGGACTTATAAATTCAACTGACGCACGCCAAATTGATCGCATTTCTCAAAATTTTATCGACATATATCATCCTCCTGTTCTTTTACGTCGCAAAGATAAAACAGAGCGTATTTTTGGTCCTATGAGCCTTTTAGAGAGCATTTTTACAAACGGTAAAAAAGGTGTTACTCTTCAACGTTATAAAGGTCTTGGGGAAATGAATGCTGAACAACTTTGGGAAACAACGCTTGATCCCAATGCACGTTCTCTTTTACAAGTAAAGATTAATGATGCAACCGATGCAGATTCACTCTTTTCTCGTCTCATGGGTGATGAAGTTGAACCTAGACGTATTTTTATTCAAGACAATGCCTTAAGCGTTGCCAATCTTGATATCTAAAGGTACTCTTCTGTTTTTGGCTGTGTAAACGTCGTAGTTTTATACGTTGTTTTTTCGTAGTTGAACATTCCCTCTCTATTTCATTTACGATAAAAGAAAAATAAGGAAGATCATATACATGGCAATTGAAACAGAACGTGTAGGAACCAAGGGTGGCATGGAGCACTCTTTTGGTTTTACAATAGTAGATGAAACACAAAAACAATCCATGGTGGATGGTGTGTTTCATTCTGTTGCTGAAAATTATGACAAGATGAATGATATCTTATCCTTAGGGCTACACCGTGTGTGGAAAAATTCCATGATTGCTTGGCTTTCCCCACCAGCACTTTCTCATTGGAAAGTTCTTGATGTCGCTGGCGGTACAGGTGATATTGCTTTTCGTATTCTTAATGCTTCACGCCAAAAAGCCCATGCTACAGTGCTTGATATTAATGGCTCAATGCTCAGCGTTGGCAAAAAACGCGCACAAAAAAATGGTCTTGCCCCTCTGATTGATTTTGTTGAAGCCAATGCAGAAAATCTACCTTTTGAAGATCAAAGCTTTGACGCTTACACGATTGCTTTTGGAATTCGCAATGTTCCTCATATTGATCAAGCTCTTAGAGAAGCTTTTCGTGTTTTAAAGCTCGGTGGACGTTTCTTATGTTTAGAATTTTCAAATGTCGAGATGCCTTGGCTCGATAAAATTTATGATCTTTGGTCTTTCCATGCTATCCCTAAGCTAGGTCAATTTATCGCAAATGATGGCGATGCTTATCGTTATTTGGTTGAATCTATCCGCAAATTTCCTAAGCAAGATGATTTTTCCCATATGATCAAGCATGCGGGGTTTTCGCGGGTATCGTACCGCAATCTCACCGGTGCGATTGCAGCGCTGCATTCAGGTTGGAAAATTTAAAAATGGTGCAAATTTCCCCTTACTTTCAATTGATGCGTGCAGGATGGGTTTTAACACGTGAAGGTGTTTTAAGTGCTCTTCCTCATGATGATCTTCAAGGATTTCCAGCGCTATGTCATCGTATAGCGAGTGCATTAGCACGACGCAAAACAAAAAAGAAACAGCGATCTGAAAATATTTCATATGCCATTAATAAGCTTGGACCCTCTTACATAAAACTTGGTCAATTTCTTGCCACAAGACCTGATATTGTTGGGCGTGATATTGCGGAAGATTTGTCACAGCTACAAGATCGTGTCCAAACATTTTCTTGCACTGCCGCTATTGCTCAAATTGAAAGTTCTCTTGGTCGCTCTATTGATGATTTATTCGTAAATTTTTATCCCCCCATTGCCGCCGCTTCTATTGCTCAAGTTCATCCAGCTGAATACAGTGATGAAACTGGCCATAAGAAAAAATGTGCTGTAAAAGTTATTCGTCCCAATATCAGAGCACGTTTTTCTAAAGATCTTAGAGGATTCTATCTCATTGCTCATTTACAAGAGCGCTATATCCCTGCCTCTCGAAGGCTTCGTCCTGTTTGTGTGGTGGATACTTTAGCACAAACAACACGACTTGAAATGGATTTACGCTTAGAAGCAGCAGCTATATCTGAAATGGCTGAAAATATTCAACATGATACAGGCTTTCGGGTTCCACGTATTGACTGGGAACGGACAGGACGTAATGTTCTTACAATGGAATGGATTGATGGTATAAGAATATCCGAAACTTCCAAACTCAAAGAAGCAGGATTTGATTTGAAGGCGCTTGCTATTACGCTTATTCAATCTTTTCTTCGTCATACACTGCGTGATGGTTTTTTTCACGCCGATATGCATCCTGGTAATTTATTTGTAGATGAAAAAGGATGTATTGTTGCTGTTGATCTAGGCATTACAGGAAGGCTTGGCAAAAAAGAAAAGCATTTCCTTGCTGAAATTCTTTACGGCTTTATTACCCGCGATTACCATCGAGTTGCACGTGCCCATTTTGAGGCCGGCTATGTTCCTTCACACCATAATATCGAAAGCTTTGCGCAAGCCAACCGCGCTATTGGCGAACCAATTCACGGACAATCAGCACAAAGCATTTCCATGGCTAAATTGCTCACTTTATTGTTTGAAGTCACTGAATTATTTGACATGCAAACGCGACCTGAACTTTTATTGCTGCAAAAAACGATGGTTGTCGTGGAAGGTGTTGCCCGCACATTAGACCCCACTTTTAATATGTGGAAAGCTTCTGAACCCATTGTCAAAGAATGGATTAGTAAAAATTTAGGACCCGTAGGCGTTGTAAAAGACTTTAGTGAAGGAGCACAAGCTCTCCTTTCGCTGGCACGCAAAACACCACAATTGGTTCAAAATTTCCAACAAATAGAAGAAGATTTCAATCAAATGAGAAAAACAGGTTTTAATCTTTCTCCTGCTACCCTCAAACAACTTGCTGTAGAACAAAGTCACAGAAACCGTTATGGTCGTTATAGTCTTTTCATCATTGCACTTTGTTGCGCTTGTCTTACTTTTTACTTTTTTCACCTTTTCTAATCTCCTTAATATGCTAAAAATATCAACAATGAAATCATTGCAATCATTTTATTTCTTGGAGGTATTTTATGGCCAGTATTACCATTCGTAACCTGTCTCCTGAAACCAAAGAAGCTTTACGCATACGCGCCGCGCAAAATGGTATTTCTATGGAAGAAGAAGTTCGACGCCTTTTAAGCAATCCCACTCCTCTCACCACACAACCCCTTCATACTAGTGCTGTTGAAGTGCAATCATTGAAATCAAAATCTCTCCTTCTTATTATTGGTGGAAGTATTGCATCCTATAAAGCCCTTGATTTGATTCGCCGTTTACAAGAACGTGGAGCACATTTAAAAGTTGTGATGACAAAAGCAGCGCAAAAGTTTATTACGCCTTTAGCCGCTGAAGCTTTAAGCGGTGGTACTGTATATACTGATTTATTTTCACGTGAAGAAGAACACGATATCGGACATATCCGATTAGCACGTGATGCTGACCTGATTATTTTAGCTCCTGCTACAGCCAACCGCATTGCAAAAATAGCCAATGGCATAGGAGATGATCTGGCTGATTGTGTCCTTTTAGCAGCACGCTGTCCACTCTTGATTGCACCCGCCATGAATCCGTCCATGTGGGTGCATCCAGCAACTATTCGTAATGTTGCACAATTGCACGCAGATGGCGTTCATATCATCGGACCAGAAATCGGAAAGATGGCTGAACGTGACGAGATTGGATATGGACGTATGAGCGAACCTTTAACTATTATCGCTGCTATAGAGAATCTTTTGAATGTGCATGAAAAACCTCTCTTTGGCCGCCATTTCATCGTTACCTCTGGCCCTACCCATGAACCAATTGATCCAGTGCGTTATATTGCTAATCGGTCTTCAGGTAAACAAGGCCATGCCATCGCAACCGCTCTTGCGCATTTGGGTGCAAAAGTAACACTTATTTGTGGACCTGTTAATCTTGCAGACCCACAAGAAGTAAAAACCATTCATGTTGAAACAGCACAACAGATGTTACAAGCCGTTCAAACCGCATTGCCTGCTGATGGTGCTATCTTTGTTGCCGCTGTTTGTGACTGGCGCAGTCAAACGCAGTCTTTACACAAAATTAAAAAGAATGCTCATAAAATACCACCATCCCTTCATATGGTTGAAAATCCTGACATTTTAGCAACGATTGGACACGCTCCAAACCGCCCCTCATTGGTCATTGGTTTTGCTGCTGAAACATGTGATATCATTGCCAATGCGCAAAAAAAATGTGTTGAAAAAGGAGCTGATTTCATTCTTGCTAATGATATTTCTCTTCAACTAGATGGTACAAGTGTCATGGGTGCTGATACAAATCAAGTTTATCTCGTAAGTAGAAAAAAAGTTGAACAATGGCCCCATATGAGTAAACAACACGTAGCGCAAAAATTAGCAAACGTGATTGTATCATTTTTTGCCCCCAAAACACCTACTCCTCATGAGGAAAATATACCCCTTTGCAAATAAGAACTCTTCAAACGCGTTGATATTAAAACACCTTATAAAATAGAACTGACAATATGTGTCTATCCATCTCAATTAGTATATAATATTTCTGGTTTATAATGATAATATCGCATTGTTCATATTAAATTAGAATCCCAGATATCATAAGATTCTCTCATTCCTAATCTCTCTCATGTTGAATCAATAAAAATCATTTTCTTGCACGTTGTAAACAAGGATAACTGTATGAATACAAAACGTTTCAGAAAGAACTAAAAGCGCTTATAATGGACCGTCTCAAGAACCAAGGGCTTGTCTCGAACAACACTGAGGATGATGGTGCCAACGTGCTCTTTTTATTAAGCGTAAAGTTAGTGATGCCCTATAAGTTTTATATTATTCACGAGAGCTTTACCCATATACCATTCACAAACGCTGTTGCGAAATGGGTGTGATGAGCCGTTGGGAAATGTTTTTTAAAAAAATCCTATCTCACCCTAGCCTTCATAAAAGCAGGATCTATTGCACCACTGTCTCGCCAGCTTATAAAAAAACAAGCTATCATTCACTTTGGCTACCATCAATTTTGACAAAGCTCTTGTAATGGATAAAATTTATAAAAAGCATTTTCTTTCTTCAATGTTTTTATCCACATATTGGTCATATTTATGATATGCAAATAAATGATTTTGATTGTTTCATGATGAGAGCAGCTAATGAGAAAATATGACAACTTTATTTTGAGCTCTTATTCGCTATGAAAAATAATGTATAAATCAATAATATTATAACATCTCAATGCAATTTTAAGCATACTTCATGCTGACGCTCATAAAGAATGTAGACAAAATTCATTGTACCACTGTCTATAAGTTTATGAAACTGAAGCCTTTATTATTTTCCTCAGTGATCGGTCTTTAAGATTAAATGTCTGTGTCCTCTCTCCAGAATACCAAGACCACAAAGACTAGAATTTTATCCATGATATCTTCACATTGTGATGTTTCATGAGAAGCATTTTTATTCCTTTATCGAAAGCTTTGTATCCATACATTGGTCTCGCCTATAATGTGTACGTAAATAATTTTTTGATGTTGAATAGAGTCTTTGAAATTAAAGAATATTTCTATATTTGGGATTTTATTCAAGTTGAAAATGATCAATTCTCTTCGATAAATTAGTGGTGTTATTATCTAAAAATTATTTGATACAGTGCACCACTTGTATGAAAAGTGCTTCAATGAATGCTTACTTCATTGCACTTATGGCTTTTAAAATTCAAAATCTCATCATTTTTAAGCATCCGTGGTTTCTCCCTTTCTTTGCTTCTTCTCAGAAAACTGCTCTTCTATGGGATCTGACAGTCAATCGCCTAAGCTTATTTTTTCCACTTCTATCATATTAATCATTCTGTTGCCCAAAATTAGAATATCTACGGAGCTACTACGTTACCCCTATTCCATTGAACTCAATATTTTTTTGAAAGCGAGAGGCAAAAGCATGCCGCCAAATAGTAGAAAAGTACAGAATTTTAGGAATTGTGCAAAACAATTAAACATTTAGATAAACGAAGTTAGATAACTCTACTGAATAAATAGAAATAAACAACTTTTCTCCCAAATAGTTCTTATTCCTTAATTTTTTACATATATCATATAAACGCAATAATCTACACTATGTACAAAAATACTAAAAATTTCTTCTACAACAGCTACTTTTTAAATTCTTCTTTGTTTTTAAAAATCAAAATTTCTATTTATTCAAACTTTATTTTTAACAAAGAAACCTTAACCGTTTTTTATAATGTTCTTGAAAAAAATCTTGTAATTCAAAGAAAGAAAAAATTACACTGTACATACTTTAAATATATTTCTTGTTTTTTTTGCTTCTTTCCTTAGTTTATTAATCTATGATTTTTACTGCTGCTTATCGTGCTTTACAACGTCTTCTGACCTCGCAATATCGTATTATGATACTGAAAGCATTGGGGGTTACTTTTTTCATTCTCACCATTTTATGGTTATGTGTGCACCAACTTTTTGTGTCTTACTTTTGGCCCTGGATTGCTCAATTTCTTCCTGGACTCCCTAGTTGGGCGGGATGGATTGGTTTTAGCATGCTTATCATCTTTAATCTTGGGTTGGCTCTTTTGTTGGCTTTTTTGATTGCACCCATCACAGCTATGATTGGTGGTTTTTTCATTGACTCTGCTGCTGAAATCATTGAAAAGGAGGATTACCCAAACGAGCCTATTGGACAAGCCTTGCCGTTTCAGCGTTCTCTTATCATTTCCTTTAAATTTGTTATTTTAAGCCTTCTTGGTAATGGAATTGCTTTTATTTTATTCTTCATACCAGGTATTAATTTAATTGCTTTTTATCTTATTAATGGTTATTTGCTCGGTCATGAATATTTCTTGTTTGCGGCTTACCGTTTTCGAACAGAGCAAAATGCGCGTGCTTTTTTACATACTCATTACACAACAGTTTTTGGCGCAGGATTATTGATAGCGATTTTTGTTTCGATTCCTATTATTAATCTAGCAACACCGCTTTTTGCCGCCGCCTTTATGACACATTTACACAAAATGCTTTCCCAAAAGACCATAGCACGCATTACACAAAAATAGTGTTCCTTGACTTTAAGGTTAATAAAACTTGCCAGCCAAAGAAAGCATAATATAAAATTTTATGCTTTATCTTTTATTAAAGCAATATATTGATTTATAATGATAACTTATCGTTTCACAACATGAGTGAAAAACCTAAATATTATGAGGGTTTCTCATTTTAATCCTATTCATATTGGATCAATTGAAATCGTTTGTTAATATGTCATAAACGGAGGTGGTGTGCGGATAAAAGTACTTTCAAAAAAGCGTGAAATATCTTTATATGAATCCTCTTAATGCAAACATTATCGTCGTATTGAAAACTGAAAAAGAATATGATGGTGCCGCTTTGTACCCTCTATTTCAGTAAAAACGGATAGCATAATGTCTTTTATACCATTCATGGAGAGTGTATACTCTTCATAAGAGAGTTTTGGAAATTATTGAAAGATATCTGTGTAAAACAAGCACGTAAATGAGTAATATAATGGTATTGTGAGCGTATTCTATTTTAATTGTAAAAAGCGTGCGCTTTAAAGAAACCTTTTGAAAAAAATCTTGCTCTGATGTTAGCGTTTCGCTAATATAGCGTTATTGTATTCATTATCTTTAATGGATTATTTTAGCCTTGTTAGCGCCTTATACTATAAGGTTTCTTTTCTTCAAAACTGTTGATACGAATGATTAATTGGATATTCATTTTTATTAAAAAATAAGGCGTTTGTTAACCATCGCAAGGAGTAAATTTTAACACCAAAGTAAAAAATACAAACATGTAAGTTCTTAAAACTTATGAGAAATTTATTATAGGGAATACTCTTCATGATGCATATGATTGTTATAATATGGGAAAAATTAAAAATTAAAAAACAAGCTATACGTACACTGATAAAAGTATTAAATAGACTCCTTTGTTCAACCGGTAAAGCAAATGTGACTGCTTAAGTTCTATATTCTTTCAAATCATGCAAAAGATGCACAATATTTAAAGGAAGGTTATAAAGATGAACTGGATTACAAATTATGTTCGTCCTAAAATTAACTCTATATTGGGGCGCCGTGAAATTCCAGAAAATCTATGGATTAAAGATCCTACCAGTGGTGAAATGGTCTTCCATAAAGATCTGGAAGCTAATCAATTTGTAGCTCCCAATTCTGGTCATCATATGCGTATCAGTGCTAAAAATCGTCTCATGCATTTTTTTGATGATGGTGTTTATACAGCTCTTGAAAATCCAAAAGTTGTAACAGATCCTTTAAAATTTCGTGACGAAAAACGCTATATTGACCGGTTAAAAGATTATCGTTCTAAACTTGGGGTTGATGACAATATTTTAAGTGCACGTGGTACGATTGAGGGTTTGCCAATTATTGCAACTGTTCAAGATTTCGCCTTTATGGGTGGATCACTTGGTATGGCTTCAGGAGAAGCTATTATCAAAGCTTTTGATACTGCCATTGCTGAAAGGCGTCCGCTGGTTCTTTTTGCTGCTTCTGGTGGTGCACGCATGCAAGAAGGAACACTCTCGTTGATGCAAATGCCCCGTACAACAGTAGCGATTGAAATGTTGAAAGAAGCAAAGCTTCCCTATATTGTTGTGCTGACCAATCCAACCACCGGTGGTGTTACTGCTTCTTACGCCATGCTTGGTGATATTCACATTGCCGAACCTGGCGCTATGATTGGTTTTGCTGGTCCACGTGTAATTCAACAAACTATACGCGAAACCCTACCAGAAGGTTTTCAAAGTAGTGAATATCTGCTTGAACATGGTATGATTGATATGGTTGTATCGCGTTTAGAAATGAAAACAACAATTGCGCGTATTTTACGCTTGATGATGAAACGCCCTGCTGTTTTTAACCCTTCCGATCCATCCCCAACAGACTCTCAAACATCGCTTTCTAGGACAAAAGCAGCTTAAGTTTATGCAACAAAGTCAAATACAAAGGGTGGTGGATGATTTACTAAAAAATTATCCGAAAAAATTTGATCTTTCTTTAGAGCGTATTGTTCACCTTTTAGAGCGTCTTGGTAACCCACATTTAAAACTTGCCCCTGTTATTCACATCGCTGGAACAAATGGCAAAGGATCTGCTTCAGCAATTTGCCGTGCTCTTTTGGAAAGTGCAGGATACCGCGTTCATGTTTATAGCTCACCTCATCTCGTCAACTGGAATGAACGCTGCCGGTTAGGTCAAAAAGGAGGTGGTCAACTTGTTACAGAAAACCAATTGGCTGAGACAATCCGTGAAATTATAAAAGTAAATCGTCAAGAGCCGATTACTATTTTTGAAATTTTTACAGCCGCTGCCTTTATGTTGTTTAGTATACATCCAGCTGATGTTGTCATTTTAGAAGTTGGATTGGGAGGACGTTTTGATGCTACCAATGTCGTTAACAAACCAGCTGTATCGCTTATTATGCCCATTGATTATGATCATGAGAGCTTTCTTGGAAATACAATTGCTCAAATCGCTTTTCAAAAAGGAGGGATTATCAAACCAAACGTTCCTGTAGTCATTGGAAAGCAAAATTATGAAGAAACTCTTGCTACTCTAATACCCCTTGCTAATAAAAATAAAGCATCTTATTCTCTATTTGATCAAGATTATCAAAGTTATAAAGAACATGGACGTATGGTTTTTCAAAACAATCAAGGTCTCATGGATCTTCCCCTTCCTAACCTTATTGGAGACCACCAAGTTGCTAATGCTGGCGCGTCTCTTGAAGCAGTCTTTCAAGCAGGTTTTCAACTTTCAGAACAAGCCATAAATGATGCTTTGAAAAATATTTATTGGCCCGCACGAATGCAACATCTTACCCAGGGACATTTGGTTGATCAACTGTCTCCTAATATCGATTTATGGTTAGATGGTGGTCATAATCCTGCTGCTGGAAAAGTTATTGGAGCAGAACTTGCACAATGGAGAAAAAAAACAGATCGTCCTATTATTATGATTGCTGGCATGCTCAATACCAAAGATGCTGTCGGTTATTTTCGTTCCTTAGCAAACCTTGTCGATAAAGTATATACGATACCGCTGATTAACAATAATGCAAGTATCTCTCCAATAAACTTAGCTGAATCAGCGCAAAAAGCAGGAATCCTTGCTACTCCACAAGCTCATCTACAAGATGCTTTGCATAAGATTAAGGTGGAATATAAAGAGGCAATTGTCCTTATTGGTGGTTCCCTTTATCTTGCGGGCGATATTTTGCGTGACAATAAAACACCTCCGTGCTAAAAATTAGCCATTTTTAAAACTTTGAAAGATAGACTTTTTCATCATGCAACTTGATTGTGCACTTTATCAACATCCTAAACTTATTACTGTTTTTGGCGGATCTGGTTTTGTAGGACGACATGTCGTTGAAACTTTGACTAAGCGGGGGTATCGCGTTCGTATCGCTGTTCGTTGTCCACAAAAAGCTTATTACATGCTTCAAATAGGAGAAGTAGGACAAACCCAAATGCTTAAAACAGATATCAAGCATCGTGCTTCTGTTGCACGCGCATTGCTTGGAGCTGATGCAGCAGTGTTTTTGCCTGGTAGCTTAAAACAAGCAAATCAATCGAATTTTAAAAAAACACAAATTGATGGTGTTTACAATGTTGCTGAATTAACAGCAGAAACTGGTATTCCGCTAATCTATATGTCAACACTTGTGGCTAACGAGAATGCTTCATGTCTTTATGCACGTGTTAAGTTTATGGGTGAACAAATCATTCATAACAAGCATCCTCAAGCAATTATTATCCGTCCATCCGTTATCTTTGGACCAGAGGACTGTTTCTTTAACACCTTGGCAGATTTGTCACGTTTTTTACCAATTATGCCTCTTTTTGGAGGTGGGCAAAGCAAATTGCAACCCGTGTATGTTGGTGATGTTGCTGAGTTTATCGCGCGCGCTTTAGATGGACAAGTTGCTTGGGGAAAAAATTATGATCTTGGTGGTCCCCAGATTATCACCTTCCAAAATACTCTTGAAAATATACTCAAAATTATTCACCGTAAAAAAACAATCCTATCCATGCCCCTTTCTGCTGGTCTATTGATTGGAGGAATTTTGGGAACAGTCGGTAAATTGCCTTTTGTACCAACACTCGTAACAGCCAATCAGATACGTTTTTTGCAAATGGATAACATTGTTTCTAAAGAAGCTATAGAGAATGGATATACTCTAGAAGGTGTGGGAATTACCCCCAGAGCAATGGCAGCATTCTTGCCAAGTTATCTTTGGCGATTTCGTCCACATGGTCAATTTTCCCAAAACCTATTCGTTTAGAATAAATTCTTCTAAAACTGAGTTAATTATTTGATTTATAATTCATCGCTCGTTGTTAGCAGTTTTAAAATCAGAGTGTTCAATAGAGTGATGTTTTTACATTTTAAATACTCTATTCAGTATCACAAAAAATGTTTAATCGTATATCTATAGTCTTTTGATAAAAATCTTTGAAAACAGGAGAAAAGCACTTCTTATAAACTGTCTTTATCCAAGAGCAGATGCAATATTGGAATCCTAAAGAACCGATTCTGAATTGCCTATTCATAAACATGATAGCCTATGGCTTTGCATTATATTATTTTGCTAAAAAGCTTAATAATGAGATTAAAGTAATACTTCCTTTTTCAACAACCGCATAAGTGAGTAGAATATGGGTATACTACTTTCGATATTATCCCATAAAAAATCGATATAAAAACTGTGAAGCAATGCACCATTTTTATTATTTAAAAGGTATTCCCTCTAGAGATTTTAAAAGAGCTTTTTCACATAGAGAAGTCCTCTTCTTGTCTTGCATTTTTTTTTAATTTCTCCTACCGTCTTGGAAAAACTTATTTTAAAGGAATGAAGAATGGCAGCTCAAGATTTTGTTGTCAAAGATATTGCACTTGCCGCTTATGGTCGTAAAGAACTTAATATTGCTGAAACTGAAATGCCTGGTTTGATGGCTTGTCGTAAGGAGTTTTCTTCCAGCCAACCTTTGCGCGGAGCGCGTATTTCTGGCTCATTGCACATGACAATTCAAACAGCTGTTTTAATTGAAACATTAAAAGCGATTGGCGCCGATATACGGTGGAGCTCTAGCAATATTTTTTCTACGCAAGACCATGCAGCAGCAGCTATCGCCGCAACTGGCATTCCTGTATTTGCCGTTAAGGGTGAAACATTGGAAGAATATTGGACTTATATAGATGCAATCTTCCAATGGCCAGATGGTAATCCTTCCAATCTTATTTTAGATGATGGAGCTGACGCCACAAACTATATTTTAATGGGAAGTCGTGCAGAACAAAATAAAGATATTTTATCGCATCCCAAAACAGAAGAAGAAGAAATTTTTTTCAAACAAATACAAAAGCGTATGGATGCAACGCCAGGTTTTTTTACACGACAGCGTGCAGCAATTAAAGGTGTAAGCGAAGAAACCACAACAGGTGTAAACCGTCTTTATCAGTTACAAAAAGAAGGACTTCTACCTTTTCCTGCTATTAATGTTAATGATAGCGTCACTAAATCAAAGTTTGATAATAAATATGGATGTAAAGAATCATTGGTCGATGGTATTCGACGTGGAACAGACGTGATGATCGCCGGTAAAATTGCCATTGTCTGTGGTTATGGTGATGTAGGTAAAGGTTCAGCAGCATCTCTTTCTGGTGCTGGGGCTCGTGTTAAAGTAACAGAAATTGATCCTATTTGCGCTCTTCAAGCCGCTATGGATGGCTATGAAGTTGTTAATTTGGATGATGCTGCTTCCAGTGCTGATATTATCATCACGACAACAGGCAATAAAGATGTTGTTCGTTTAGACCATATGCGACAAGTAAAGGATATGTGTATTCTTGGAAATATTGGTCATTTTGATAACGAAATCCAAGTCGCTGCCCTTAGAAATTTGCCATGGACAAATATAAAACCACAAGTTGATATGATCACCTTTCCCGATGGAAAACGCATCATTTTGCTCTCTGAAGGGCGTTTGTTAAACCTCGGCAATGCGACGGGGCATCCTTCTTTTGTCATGTCAGCTTCGTTTACCAATCAAGTTTTAGCGCAAATTGAACTTTTTACCCGTACAGAACACTATACAAATGAAGTCACTGTTTTGCCTAAACATCTTGATGAAAAGGTTGCACGTCTACATCTGGATCGGTTAGGAATAAAATTAAGTGTTTTATCAGAAGAACAAGCCGCTTATATTGGAGTCTCACCACAAGGACCTTATAAACCAAACCATTACCGTTACTAATACGTTTCCTTGGGTTAAAAAAGGGAAAGATGTCGTGCTCAGCTTTGGTGACTATAACCCCAAAGAAAAAACTCAAAAAGAGATCCGAATCTATACGTATATATTTTGCCTTTTTTTCTTTTTTTCTCCAACATGCGCTGTTGCTCAGTCATTGGAAGGTTATTTACCATTTTTCTTCACTTTTCCAAATAGTCCATGGCTGCTTTTAGCGCTGTGTGGAGGAATTTCTTGTGCTTCACTTCTCACGTGCCTAGCTGTTATTATGCGTGCAAAAAAAACTGCACAGAAGCCTTTGAAGATAATTCAGGCAAATTTTTCTGAAAAACTTAAATATTATGAATGGCTTCTGGAAGAAACCGAGCAATTCCTTCTTATTTGGGAAAATCCAACAACCTTACCCCATGTTGTTGGTGCTCTTTCCGCATTGCAAAAAATAGGAATCGATCAGAAAGATTTTCAGCGTTTTGAGCTCTGGGTTGAAGAAAATTCTCTGCGAGAACTTGATTATGCATTGACTCAACTCCGTTGTAAATGTCACCCTTTTGATCTTTCTATCACCACCACAAACAATGTACTGCTACAAGTTACAGGAGTCATCGCAGGAACAGTCGCCATTGCTCGTTTTCAAGATATCTCAAAACAACAGAGTGAAAATGCTCGTTTACAGAAAGATATCGCCCGCCTTCTTACTGAACTGAGAATGCAGCGTAATCTTCTTGATCTTATTCAAGAGCCCGTATGGATAAAAGATTGTGAAGGAAAAGTTTGTTTTATCAATCGCGCCTTTAGAGAAATGACAGACTTTCGTGAAGACAGTGATGACGTGGGGGATCTTTTCAATGAAAATACACAACGCAAAACAGATGAAACAGAAACAATTTTTCAAGAACATGTTCATACGGTTATTGGTGGAGAACGGCACCGTTTTCATCTCACACGTATTACAACAGCTGAAGGGATGGCAGCTTTTGCACGTGATGACAGCGCCTATGAAAATCTTGCTCATGAATTAAGATATGTTCTTCAAAGTCATTGTGAAACACTTGACCAAATTTCAACAGCTGTAGCCATTTTTGATACAAACCAAAAATTAAAATTCTGTAATCACGCTTTCAAAATTTTATGGCCGTTGGAGAGTTCTTTTTTAGAAAGTGAACCAAGCCATACATTGTTTCTTGAACGTTTACGTGAAAAGGGGCTCATTGCTGAACACCCTGATTGGCGCGCATGGAAAGAAGAACTTTTAAAAGCCTATTGGCAAACAGAATCGAACCAACAAATTTGGAATCTTCCAGATGGGCGTACAGTGCGTGTTGTCTCGAACCCTCATCCACAAGGAGGTGTCACTTGGCTTTACGAAAACCTTACTGAAAAAATTGATCTTGAGCGCCGTTATAATACACTTATTAAAATACAAGGTGAAACACTTGATAAACTTTCTGAAGGTGTGGTCGTTTTTGGTACTGATGGACGCCTTCGCTTATCGAATCCTGCCTTGTCGAAATTGTGGTCTCTTCCTTATAATTTACTGGTAGAAGGAACCCATATTACACAGTTACAAAGCCATTGTTCAGCCTTAACCTTGGGGCAAGAATGGGATCAATTTACCAAGTTCATTACCGGTTTTGCTGAAAAACGTGAAACATTTTCAGGTCGTATAGATCTTAAAAATGATATGATTATTGACTATACTCTAGTCCCTCTTCCTAATGGACAAACGATGCTTACTTTTGTGAATGTTACGGACACTGTCCATGTTGCGCGTGCTCTTCAAGAAAAAAATGAAGCATTAGAAAGTGCTGATCGTTTGCGTAATGAATTTGTCCAACATGTTTCTTATGAATTACGCACACCTCTCACCAATATTATTGGATTTTCCGATATTTTACGTGATCAAATTTTCGGCTCTATCAATGAACGTCAACAAGAATATCTTGAACACATTCATTCAGAATCAGGAACTCTTTTAAATATTGTTAACGATATTCTTGATCTTGCTACCCTTGATGCAGGCATTATGGAGTTGGACATAAAATCGGTTAACATTGCCGATGCTATGATACAAGCAGTAGCACGTGTAGAAGATCGCCTTAATGGACGGCATATTACGCTTTTACAACAAATTTCTCCTTCCTTAAATTCTATTTCTGCTGATGAAAAGCGCTTGCATCAAATTTTTGTGAATGTACTGAGTAATGCTATTAATTTTGCAACGGAGGCGAGTACTATTGAATTTTGCGTCGATGAACAAGATGATAACATTGTCTTTAGCGTTCACAATCAGGGCTCTGACATCCCAGAAGACGTTCTTGATCGTATTTTTAAACGTTTTTCTTCCCATTCACACCATGGTGGGCGTGCGGGAGCGGGTCTTGGCCTTTCCCTTGTAAAAAGTTTCGTTGAACTACACGGTGGACATGTTGAAATTCTTACCGGTTCTGGAAAAGGAACAACAGTTAAATGTTTTTTCCCACTCTCCAAAGGAGATACGATTTTTTAATTTTAACCTTTATGATAACAAAAATTTTTCATCCATTTCATGGAACTTTTAATGAATTTTAGTTTTTTTCTTGAAAATGAAGAGGCAACAAAGCTTTTTGCACAAAATTTAGCTCTTTCTTTAAAGCCAGGAGATCTTGTAACGCTGCAAGGAGATCTTGGAACTGGAAAATCAACCATTGCACGTACAATCATTCAAACACTTGCGAACGATAACACTATAGATGTTCCAAGCCCTACTTTTACTCTTGTGCAAAGCTATCAACTTCCAAAGTTTGAAATTATTCATGCTGATCTTTATCGCCTTTCTATGGCAGAAGAAATTGATGAATTAGGGCTTCATGAAGCTCGTGAGAAAAATATTTTACTTGTTGAATGGCCAGAAAGAAATACAGCTCTTTTAGAACTCGCCACTTTTGCACTCACCTTACACTATAAAGAACATGGGCGTCATGTAACAGTTAGATCAGCGCAACATTCCATTGAATGTTTGCAACAGTCTTTTACAATTCGTACATTTTAAAAAAACATGAACATCATCATTTTTTAATTTGATAATACCTCAGTACTACCTATGAAATCTGAGATGATGGACAACATAAAGAAGGCTTCATGGAGGCACCAACCATGGAAGATGAAACGAAATGCTGACTCTTTTATATAACAATGACATAAATTGCAAAGGACAGCCGTTAATTTATAGAAATTCATCAATTTATTTTAGAGAATCTGATACCTACAATTTTGATTTTAGAGAATAGTATAAGAGAATTTTAAATTGAAGTGATAACCCTTTATAAGAGCATTATATAACCTGTAGTGAATTGCTTGTCTCTTTCTGCTTAAAAATTGTGAGCTTCAGAAAAGTAATTTGCAAAGTTTTTGCTTAAAATCTCCCTTTATGTGTTGAAAATACTATCTATCTCAATAGTCTTATCTAAGAAGAAATACCTTTAATGAAATTATCATTCACCCAATATTTTTAACGCGCCTATAAGGAAAGAATTGCATATATTCTTCATACAAAGCAATTTTTTATAAAAAATGGTCAATTGAATCATGCATAAAAGCACGAATTCTTAAATTCATTTAAAATTTTGATTTTTATTGTCTTTTCATTATAATATAATGCAAAAAAGAATATTTTAAAAAAGTCAAAAGGAGAGACAAAATTTCTCTCCTTTATAGTGATTATATGTGGAATTAACTAAGCCCATCTTTTATCCATTCAGAAAGACGTCCTTTAGAGGTAGCGCCAACCATATTCGATGAAATATTTCCATTTTTAAACATTAGTAATGTAGGGATAGAACGTACTCCGTATTGGGTAGCCAGTTCCGGATTTTCATCAATATTTACCTTAGCAATTTTAACTTGATTTTGCATTTCTATTGAAATTTCATCCAAAATTGGAGCAATCACTTTGCAAGGGCCACACCATTCTGCCCAAAAATCAACCACAACAGGGGTGGAAGAGGTTAGAACTTCACTTTCGAAATTGTCCTTATCAACTTTTATACACGTCATTGATTTATCCTTTATATTCACCTTTTATAGATTGGTATAATAACAATTCATATCAAGTTATTGCAAAGATAAATTATTAAAGGACTTTTTTATACCAGGGATTGTGCGTTGTGTTTGTTTGAGCGATTTTATGAAAGTAAATAAAGTGTAAAAATGCTTTGCAGGGAAAAGACTAACTTATAAGGCAACTTCACTAAGAAATGCCTCAAGTTTTTCTGGAGGAAGTTTAAAAATTTTGGCTTCTTTACTGTAGATAAGCAGAGCCTGTATATCTTTATTGGGATGAATAGCTTGCAATAATTTTCGATAAAGAGCCATTTGCAACCAATGATGGGAAGCAATAGCAGCTTCATTTTCTGGCGGGGTTCCTGTTTTAAAATCTGCAAAGATAACGCTGTTTTGCGTGATGTAGAGACGGTCAATTTGACCAGAGATTGCTTGTTCTTTTCCACGAATTTTCACAATACCCATTAAGGAGACCTCAGCACGTGAATGCTCAGAGAAAAGGGGTTTGAGATAAACATGATCTAATATTTTCCAAATATGGCAAAGAGCATCTTCTCTTTGGCTCTCATGCCAATGAGAGGCTTTGATATTGAGATAGTTTCGAGCATAATCTCGACGTTTTTGTGGGGGACAATCGGGCAAATACTGTAACAATCGGTGAACGAGATTACCATATTCAATGGAAAAAGCTCTGTTTGTGTTCATGGCTCCTAAAACAGGTGAAGTGGTAAACTGTTTTGGATTTGAGAATAGCTCTGTATCAGCTTCAATGGAAAGGCTCGCCACTGACGGTTTTAACGGTTTTGGGAGCACCGGTTCTGCTGGGACTTTATGGGAGAAAAAGTCTGGTAGAGGTGGAAGTGTTTGGCACTCAACGGAAGAAATTTTTTGGTTTATAGAAGTAGAAGAAGGCGGTGTAATGCAATAACGCCAAGCTGCAATATCTTCCGCAGGACCTTTTATAGCTACCGCATGTGGTTCGAGAGCTCTCTTTACCAGTTGTAACCATGTATGAGATGGCGTTTTCGGACCTTTATACCCGCAAACAAACAAGCGATCTTCAGCGCGTGTCATTCCTACATAAAGAAGGCGCCTATACTCCTCTTCAGCACGCTCTTTTAAACGCAAAATTGCTTGTTTAGAAGGCATTGTATCGAATTCTGCATTAGGGCGCCAGATAAAAGCTTGTTGGTCACTCAAATATGCATTGTTCAAGGGAACTTCAAGCAAGTGAGGTGAATGCTGGGGATGCCAAATCGCACTACCGGGATCAACTAAAAATACAACAGCAGCCTCCAGTCCTTTTGCGGCGTGAACAGTCATGATGCGAATTTCTTCATGATTTTGGTCAAACTCACGTTTAATTTCTGGTTCACTGACACTTAATGTTTCCAAAAAAGCTTGTAATCCTGGTAACCCCGTTTTTTGAATCGCGAGTGTGTAGTCCATAAAAGCATCAAGCACATCATTGGCTTCCGAGCCTAAGCGCGATAAAATTTTTTGTCTTCCCTTATCATTATTCAGAATACGGCTATAGAATTCGAAGACTGGTATTTTATCCACTAAAGTACGATATTGACTCAAGCTTTCAAAAGTATCTTTAAAAGGAATATGCGACGATGCCTGTTCACAAAGGCTTTTCCAAAGAGAGCCTGTACGGTGAGCGGCAAGTTGATAAAGTTCCTCTTCGCTAAGCGCAAAGAGTGGACTTTTTAAAACACAAGCAAGAGACAAATCGTCTTGTGGTTGCAAAACAAAACGTCCGAGTGCCATTAAATCACGCACGCTCATATGTTTTATAAGCTGTAAACGGTCTGCACCAGCGACAGGTATATTGCGTTGTTTAAGGGCACGAGAAAGCGCTAGGGCAAATTGATCACGCTTACGAACCAAAACCATAATATCACTAGCACGCAATAACCGCCCTTTTGCTGGAAGCATTTCTCTTTTTTGTAACCAGCCTGCAATAGTTTCAGCAACTTTTTCTGCCAAACGTACTGCTGGTGTATCTAAATGATCAACAGTTACATGCCAATCATCAGGAAATTCGTCTTTTTCTTTAGAAATGGCATCCCATAAAATAACTTCACCTGGACTGTGAGTACGGATAGCTTCGTGTATGGTTTTTGTATTTTCTGCCGAAAGCCCTTTATAATTTTCTGGTGTTTCAAAAACAAGATCAACGCTTTTAAGAACATCTGCTGTAGAGCGAAAAGAGTAATGCAGTTGTATTTTTTCGAATTTCTGCTTTGCTTGTTGTGCTTTTTTTTGAATAATTTTCCCATTTGCAGCAAAATTTTCTGGTGCAGCGCCCTGAAAGGAATAAATAGACTGTTTTTCATCTCCAACAGCAAAAAGAGTACGTATATTGTCACGTTGACTATGACCTGTAAAAAATTCTTGCGCTAAAAGTTGAATAATTTTCCATTGATCAGGGTTCGTATCTTGTGCTTCATCAAGCAAAATATGATCAAGACCCTTATCAAGTTTGTAGTGCACCCATTGGCTTGCACCTTTGCGCTGTAACAAATGAAGTGTACGCTCAATAAGGTCATCAAAGTCTAAGAAGCCATTGGACTTTTTTAAATTCTTATAAATTTTGAGATAAATAGTACAGAGCTGAAAAGCAGCCATATTGAGGGTGGCAACCTTTGCGCATTGATATTTTTCTAAAAGAACAGAAAGCTTGTTTTGTTTATCTTCAAGCATTTGTTGAATAAAAGGCCAAATTTCATCTGATTTTTTAGACGATATAAGTGCAAAATTACGAGGTTTACCTTCTGTTGTAAAATAAATATTTGAAACAATATCAATAATAGTTTCTTCATTACAAGCGGTTTCTAATTGGGGAAGTTTTTCAATGATACTCTTGGTGTTTTTATTCCCATGAGTTTGGCAATGGGTAAAAGCATAAAGAGGAAGACGAGCAGTCTGTTGAATTTTTTCTAGTAATTGCTGATTTGTATCATCAGGTGCTAAATTAAATAGCGCCCGCAATTTTTCTTCTCCATTTTCAGACAGAAGAGAAGACAAAAAATCAGACAGTTTATGTTGCTTTTCAGCTGCTTCATACAGCAATTGGTTAAAAGTATGTTCACTGATAACCTTAAGCAGCTGTTTTAGAGCGGGTTGTACGTCATGATGCTTCAAAAGTTGGCAGCGGGCTTCTTGTAGTAATTTCTTGCGGTTGACATCATCTATGAGTTCGAAATGTCCAGCAATATTGGCTTCTAACATAAATTGATGCAAAAGAGATTCACAAAAAGCATGAATCGTTTGGATTTTTAAGCCACCAGGTGTTTCTAAAGCACGAGCAAAGAGTTGGCGTGCATAAGTCAATTTTTGCGCATTGACGGGTTTATTTTCAAACCGTGTTAAGGTTTCTTGCAGCTGTGCATCATCGAGTTCATTCCAACTGGAAAGCGTGCGAAAAATACGTGATTGCATAACAGCGGCGGCGGCTCTCGTGTAAGTAAGGCATAAAATACGTGCTGGAGAAGTACCGTTTAAAAGCAAACGAATAACGCGTTCGGTTAGAACATGGGTTTTTCCAGATCCTGCATTTGCAGAAACCCATACATGTGTTTTTGGATGTGTTGCTGTTGCTTGTGCATCAAGGGCTGCTTCAGGAATAGAAAAAAGAGTCATGATTGATCTCCTTTATGAAATCCATTTGACCATTCCCATAAGCGTGCCAGATGATCATAGTCACTTTCATATTGTTTTAACATAGGGACTGCGTGTGAAAGATAGCCTTGTTGTGGATTTTGATAATACTCCATTAACGCGATAAGATGTTCCCACGCCCTTTCACCAAGATTAATAACATTTTGGTGATCTTTTTCCGCTTTTTCTGAAAGAATTAATTGAGGAGTAATCTTACCTTTTCCATTAAGAGGAATATAAAATAGTTTTGAGGGGGACAGATTTTGAAAATCTGTAAAAGCTCCTCTCATTAATAGAGCGGTTTCCAATGCTAATTGTGGAAATAATAATTCGCGAACCTGTTTTGATGAAGGGGGTGTACTCGTTTTAAAATCAAGTATTTCAACCGTTTTGTTTGGCAATATATCAATACGATCAGCACGTCCTGAAAGAGTTACCCCTGTTGTACCTATGGGTATTTTTTGCGATTCCACTTCCGAATGTCGTATTCGGGGTTCTAGACTTTGTTCCCATTGCAAAATAAAGGGAGCAAGATTTTCAAATGTATTCCACCAGATTGTTTCAACATCAGCAGGCAAATTAAACTTATCAAATTCTTTACGTCCAATAGCGAGCAACACATCTAATGCATTTGCAGCATTTAGATTTTTTATTTGTGTGCAAAAATCTGCAAGAATAGCGTGATAAAGTGTTCCGCGTTCAGAAGCACCAAGGTCATGAATAAGGGCTTTAAGTGGTTTGAGCCTTAAGATTTTTTTAGCATAAATGGCATAAGGGTCATGGCGTAACGTTGTTATTTCGGTGATGGAAAAATGACGTGGACGCACTGCAATGGGTGGCACAGGGCAAGGGCGTGTTGCACAAGCAGACATGTCCGTATTGTCAAGCATCTTTGCCCAATGGCGTATCTTTTCACCTCGTGCACGGATTTGTTTCCAAACTTGTTGTCCTACGACAGTTTCTAAGCGTTGTAGCCAGCGTGAAGGGAGAGAAGGAACATGATCAACTCGTAGTGCTCGGCTCATCACCACTTTATCCATTCCCATCGCCCATTGAAAATCATGCGCAGAAAGACCAATACGCTGCTCTGGTGGTTCCAGAGTTAACATCATTTTCATCGGTCGCGATAAAAAAGCATCATTTCGGGTTGATATTGGCCATGACCCTTCATTAAGACCGCCGATGACCACTGTATCAACCGTTTGCAAACGCGATTCCAAAGTACCCCAGATGAATAAACGTGGATGTCCTCCAGGCGAAGGTGCGACGGAACGAGTTGCTATTATGGCAGAAAACATAGCAGGCCATTCGCAAAGATGAAATGTTAATCCCGATTGATCACTGACCAATTCACGCAAAAAATTTGATAAGGCTTGTCCTGCTTCATGTTGATAAAGATGTGCAAGAGAATTATCCTCATTGCGACCAAAATTTTCAAAAACCTCAACAGTTGCTATTGCAGCCTCATTGATGGTGCATTCTTTCTCTTGTTTCATAAGAGACGTTAAAGGCTCAACAGCTTTTTTTAAAAGATGACAAAGGAGACGTGCTTCTTCACATTTCTGCTGATCAAGGGTGTCGATTTCAGAACTATTATGAAAGGATGTATCAATCCATTTTTCAAGAAATTGATCACACTCGCAAAGATTGATGCGCCCTGTATTCCCTCGAAGAACAAAAAGTTCAAAATTTTCTGCCATTTCCCGTAAACGATGACGATTTTGTTGGAGTGTTGTAAGGGGATGTTTAAGAAGAGAAAGAAAAGCAATGGGATCATCAGGTTGCAATACATTTTCTAAGATAAGTCGTAAGAGAGTTACAGGCAATGTTTGTGCAAGTGGTATTCCGCCTGAATCATTTGCTTCAATTCCAAATCGCTGTAATTCCACGGCAACACGGCGTGCTAAATTACGGTCATTTGTAATAAGGGCTGCAGTTTTTTTGGGTTTTTCAATAGCTTTGCGTAAGGTAACAGCTATAGCGAGAGCTTCTTCACGTTCATTTATAGCTTCAATAAATGACCAATCTGCACAAAGATTTTCATAATCATCACGGACAATTTGTATCCATTTATCTGTTGTAGAAGCAGGTCGGAGTGCTTCTGATAAAAGAGCCTTTCGTTTTTTCTTTGTTATACTTTGTTGGCCAATTTCGCAAACATGATGACGTTGACACTCCATGAGAGTTAGAAGTTTTTTTAAATGATATTGAGGATGGCTAAAAACATTTTCTGCAGGATCAAAAAAATCACAAGCTGTTTTTTCTTTATTGCTTGTGCTTAGTGCATTCCATTGTTCTTCATCCATATGAAGATCAAGGCCAGGAAGAACAACAGCCCCTTTGGGCAGAGAAGCTATAACCTTTAAAAGATGAGAAACTGCGGGCATAGAACCTGACACACCAGCAGCAATGATAGGTTTATCAGGCTGCGTGCATCGCAAAGTCTCTGCATGCATTGTGAGTGCTTGATTACGCCATTCCGCGGGATTGCTTCGTTGCCTTTCGGTCAAGATTTGTGGCCAATTTTGCGTAACAATAGTCAGAAAGTCGAGCGTTATTTGCCACCATTCAGCGACCATATCAGGTGCAATATCTTTAAGTTTCGACCAATCTGCTCCTTCTGTTTCAATTTCGTCCATCAAATGCGCTAAATCCTGAGCAAGCCAAATTGCATCAGCACTATGAGCCGGAATAAGTACATCTTCTGTACCAAACATGGCACGCAGATGCGCAGGTAAATTTTCACGCCATGGGCGAATAAGGCGCGCTAAAAGCAGTAAGCGTTCACTTTTTCCAATGGGTGGATTCAGAGTGCTGGTATGATTTTCAACAAAAAGGAAACTGTCTTCATCGACATCTCCTAGAGCACGAATGGTTGGTAAGAAAGTTGATTGTGTATCGCTTCTTTCAACAAAGGCTAAACGTAAAGCGCGAGCAGCACGACGTGTCGGAACATAAATAAAGCTATCGGCAAGAGCAGTTTGAATGTCTCCATTGGGAGCGAAATTATCAATAAGGGTACCGGAGAGCAGTGCCTCAACAAAGTGAGGCAAAAAAGCCATTCCAGAAGATATAGAAAAGACACGTGGTTTATAAGTCATATGATCTCATATTGGGAATAACAAATTTCATCTTATTGATTATTTGCTTTATTTTGACTGTATACAATTTTCATACAAGAAAAAACTGAAAAGCTCTATTTATACAGGAGATTTTTAGCTGACATTCAAAATACTGAAATATATGACCTTGTCTTAAGCTATTGTGAAAAAATATATCAAAATTTTAAAAGACGTTACAATTACAAATATATTATAACTTATTGAATATTATAAAATAAATTTACCGTATTCTTTATACAGTGCAATCTGAAAGTGTTCTTTACATACTCCTTTTGTTTTCAGAAAAAATAACAATATTCAGATCCCCAACTCAATATGAAAAATCATTATCAACCAAATTGTTACATAAAAAATTCTTCTTTATTTTAAGAGCGTACTTGATAATCTTTAAAAGCAGAAAATTTTATTTTAGGAGCTCTTTCTGCTTCATAATTTAATGAAAAATGGTTCTCCGCTAAAAAAACTGGATCACCTTCTAAATCATACGCAATAGCAGAGCGGTGATTGCTGAGAAACTTTTGCAACTCATCTTTGCTCTGCGCTGAAATCCAACGGCATAAATTAAAGCGCGCAGACTCAAAATTCACTGGCAAAGAATATTCTATTTTTAATCGTTCTTTTAAGACATCAATTTGCAAAGCACCAATAACACCAATGAGAGAAGGCGACCCATCATCAGGAATAAACAATTGTACAACCCCTTCTTCAGCCATTTGTTGCAAAGCTTCTTTGAGCTTTTTTGCTTTCATTGGATCGCCTAAACAAACACGACGCAAAATCTCTGGTGCAAAATTTGGTACTCCCTTAAAGAGGATATCTTCTCCTTCAGTCAAAGTATCGCCGATACGCAATGTTCCATGATTAGGGATCCCTACGATATCACCAGCATAGGCTTGATCAGCAATTTGGCGCGAACGCGCAAAGAAAAATTGTGGAGCCGAAAGTGTCATCGGTTTTCCTGTTCGAACCAACTTTGTTTTCATACCACGTTCAAGTGTTCCAGAACATACCCGAAAAAATGCAATACGATCACGATGATTAGGGTCCATATTCGCTTGAATTTTAAAAACAAATCCCGTCATTTTAGGTTCAGTTGCTATGACATTGCGCTGATCTGCACTTTGATCACGAGGACTTTGACCAAAATCTATAAGCGCATTGATCAAATCACGAACACCAAAATTTCGCAAAGCTGAACCAAAATAAACCGGTGTCATATGACCTTCACGGAAAGCTTGAAGATCAAAATTCTTGCAAACACTTTGAGCGAGTTCTACTCCTTCAAGAAAAGTGGAACGTTGATATTGGGGAAGTAAATGGACAACCTCACTGGGATTTGAAACGATCCGCTGTGTTATCTCATCATCTTTTTGGCGAAAACGGTTATGATGAAGGTCATAGGTCCCGACAAAATCTTTACCCGACCCAATGGGCCATGTTATGGGGGCGGTATCAAGAGCAAGCTTTTCTTCAATTTCATCTAAAAGCTCTATAGGATCACGTGCCTCACGATCCATTTTATTGATAAAAGTAACAATAGGAATATCCCGCATCCGACATACTTCAAACAATTTCAGTGTTCTTGGCTCAATTCCGCGTGCCCCATCCAATACCATGATAGCACTATCAACAGCTGTGAGAGTGCGATACGTATCATCCGCAAAGTCCTCATGTCCTGGAGTATCTAGGAGATTAAAAATATGATTTTCATATTCAAACGTCATCACCGAAGTCACAACGGAAATACCACGATCACGCTCAATATTCATCCAATCAGAACGGGTTTGAATACGATCTTTTTTGGCTTTTACTTCTCCTGCAAGTTGAATAGCACCACCAAACAATAAAAGCTTTTCTGTTAATGTTGTTTTCCCCGCATCTGGGTGAGCAATAATTGCAAATGTACGGCGTCGCTTTACTTCCTGCACTCTTCGTTCCATTATTCCTCCACAGGACGTGCAAGTGTTTCAGCAATCAGTGCACGCATTTCATTAATCCCATAAAGCGCTATAAATGATCCCCATCGTGGACCTCGCTCTTGTCCAAGAAGGACTTCATACAACATTTGAAAAAAAACATTAGAAACACCAGGCCCACCTTCAGGGCTTTTTTTGCTATGATCTTGATAGCGTTCCGTTAACCTTGCAACATCAAGAAGCATATTTTGTAATATGTTGCCATCAACAGTTTCAGGTAAATGAGCTAATTTTTCATCAATTTGTGCTAATGTTGCTCGTTCGCTATCATCTGGTATACGAAATTTCTTGTTTGGTTTAACAAAAACATCAAAATATTTAATGGCAAACTTCACCAATTGATCAAGTTCTGGATAAGTTTGTGCATTTGCTTCTTTAGCGTAACGAGAAATAAAACCCCAAAGAACTTCTGCATTCTCTGCATTTGAAGCACTTACCAAATTTAAAAGCATCGCAAAGGATACAGGCAAATCAACCTGCGGTGGACAACCATTATGAATATGCCATACAGGATTACTGAGCCGTTCTTGCCATTTTTGACGACCATAAGCAGAAAGATGAGCATAATATTCATCTACAGCTTTAGGAATAACATCAAAATAAAGCCTTTTTGCTGTTTTAGGTTTTGAAAACATATAAAGCCCTAAACTCTCTGTTGGGGCATAAGTAAGCCATTCATCAATGGTTAAGCCATTTCCCTTGGATTTGGAAATTTTCTGCCCTTTCTCATCTAAAAAGAGCTCATAGTTGAATCCTTCTGGGGGGGTTCCACCTAATACTTTACAAATTTTAGAAGAAAGATTTGTGGAATCGATAAGGTCTTTTCCGGCCATTTCATAATCAATGCTAAGTGCTGTCCAACGCATTGCCCAATCTACCTTCCACTGACACTTAACTTTGCCCCCCGTAACCTCTGTTTCTATGGTTTCTCCTGTTTCAGGTTCAATATAAGTGACAGTCCCTTTTTCAACATTACGCGCAATCATCGGTACCTGTAATACTTTTCCAGAAAAGGGAGAAATCGGTAGAAAGAGTGAATAGGTCGCTTGCCGTTCTTCACCTAATGTTGGTAAAATAATTGCCATAACCTTGTCATAACAGGCAAGGATTTTCAAAAGTGTTTCATCAAAACGACCGGAATTGTAATAATCCGTAGCACTTGCAAATTCATAATCAAAACCAAAACGATCAAGGAAAGCCCGTAACCGCGCATTATTTGCCGCTCCAAAAGAAGGATAATCATCTCCAAAAGGGTCGGGTACACGGCTCAACGGTTGACCAAGATAATGTTCCATCCTCTCGCGATCAGGCACATTCTCAGGAACCTTGCGCAAACCATCCATATCATCAGAAAAACAAAGTAATTTTGTTTTTACTTTATTCTCCGTGAGAATATGAAATGCATGACGCACCATGGTTGTACGTGCAACTTCCCCAAAAGTTCCAATATGCGGTAAACCAGAAGGGCCATAACCTGTTTCAAATATCACACTGTCTGGATAACCCGTTTTTTCATACCGTTTGATAATCTTACGTGCTTCTTCAAATGGCCAAGTTCTCGATTGAGAAGCTGCATCTTTTAATTCAGGCGTAAGGTTGAGGGTATCACACTGATCACGCATCATTATTTATCCTAAAAATTACACTCTTTCAAAATAGGGTGTATGGTTCTTGAATTTATTCGTCAATAATAGCAAGCAAAAAGATGAAAATTTCTTTATACTCTTAAGTCACTATACAAAAACCGCCCTCGTTATAAATATATTTTGTTCTGATAAAAATCAAAAACATTCAATATTATAAAGCAAAATTGACCTGTTTTGATTATCGAAGCCTTCATTGCTATTATTATCATGGGTTTTGCTTATTATATTTATTAGCGCAGAAGATAAGCTTCTAGTATTGAACGAAAGAACGGTAAAAACCAACAGAAAAATGCTTAAACTAGGCATTTCATACAAAAGCACTAATCCATATTACACTTGTCACCGTAATTTTCTATTTCTTTTCTTTATCACCTTGATGACGCATTGCTAATGTACGCAAACGTAGAGCATTTAATTTAATAAAACCAGTTGCATCTCTTTGATCATAAACACCTTGATCATCCTCGAAAGTTACTAACTCACTGGAATAAAGTGATTTTTTACTTTGGCGCCCTTCAATAATTACATTCCCCTTATAAAGCTTTAACGTGACTTCACCTTCAACATGTTCTTGAGATAAATCAATAGCTGCCTGCAACATCTTACGTTCCGGCGAAAACCAAAATCCATAATAAATGAGTTCTGCATAACGTGGCATCAATTCATCTTTTAAATGAGCTGCGCCACGATCTAACGTTAAAGATTCTATAGCTCTGTGAGCCGTCAAAAGAATGGTTCCACCTGGTGTTTCATAAATACCCCGTGATTTCATACCCACAAAGCGATTTTCTACCAAATCTAACCGACCAATACCATTATCGCGCCCATAATGATTTAACTCTGCAAGTAAAGTTGCAGGTGATAAATTTTTTCCATTGATTGAAACAGCATCGCCTTTTTTAAAGCCAAGAGTAATTCTGGTTGCTTGATCTGGAGCATCTTCCGGCGAAAGAGTACGCATATGGACATATTCAGGAGCAGGAAGTGCTGGATCTTCTAAAATCTTTCCTTCTGATGAAGAATGCAATAAATTTGCATCCACTGAAAAAGGCGCTTCACCTTGCTTATCCTTTTCTACAGGAATTTGATGAATACGAGCAAATTCAAAGAGATCTGTCCGACTCTTAAAATCCCAATCACGCCATGGAGCAATAATCTTTATATCAGGATTAAGCGCATAAGCGGAAAGCTCAAAGCGTACCTGATCATTGCCTTTTCCTGTTGCTCCATGAGCAATGGCATCTGCCCCTGTTTCCTCAGCAATTTCAATAAGGCGTTTTGAAATAAGTGGACGTGCAATTGATGTTCCTAAAAGATAAGTCCCCTCATAAACGGTATTGGCTCGAAACATCGGAAACACAAAATCACGCACAAATTCTTCGCGCAAATCTTCAATGTAGATCTCTTTAACACCTAGCATTTCAGCTTTACGACGAGCAAGTTCTAGCTCTTCCCCCTGCCCCAAATCTGCTGTAAAAGTTACAACTTCAACACCTAGCGCACTTTGCAACCATTTAAGAATAATTGACGTATCCAATCCACCTGAATAAGCCAAAACAACTTTTCTAATATTTTGCCACTTTTTCATTTTAACGTTCTATATGAGCTACTTTTTTATTTCTACCCAAAAATCAAAACGATGCAAGAAATATAAAAATAAATTCTTTTTAAGCAACATTAAAAAGACGCAAAAAGCGTAAATAAAGGTGCCTCAAAGTATAAATAGTGAACACTGCTTAAAAATAAAAGGAGATTTACGTGTCATTTCTACCGGAGTGGTCTATTGTTGTACAATTTGCTTTAGCATCGTTGATTTTAGCACTTATTCCAGGACCAGATATGATGCTTTCTGTAGGACGAACCATTACACAAAGCAAAAAAGCTGGAATTATGTGCGCCTTGGGTAGTGCAACAGGGTTTGCCATTCAGGTTACCGCTGTAGCACTTGGCTTATCAGCGCTTATTTTTGCTGCACCACATACTTTTGTTCTTCTGAAAATTGTTGGCGCCTTTTATCTTTTATGGTTTTCCTTTCAAGCTTTACGGAGAAACCCCACTTTTTCCTTTGAACAGACATCTTCTAAATCTCAAAGCGCTAAACGTAACTATCTTGCTGGTATTGGAATTAATCTTCTCAATCCTAAAGTTATACTCTTTAACGCGACATTCTTACCACAATTTATCAATGCGAATGATCCTATGGCAACACAAAAATTGCTCTTTTTAGGACTCTCTTATATTCCTATTTCTTTCCCCATTACAATTGCAATCGTTTTTACAGCGCATAAACTTACCAAAACTCTCAAAAAGAACCCTCTTTATATTCGCTTTCTCGACTGGCTTATTGCTGGTACTTTTACCAGCTTTGCCCTCCATCTCCTTGTGGTTACAAAACATTGATTTATACGTGTAATGTATCGCTTTTAATTTAAATAAAAAAAACAAATATTATAAGATTTTTTCATTTCAAACCTGTTTGTTTTGGATAAAACAATACCTTTCCTTTGTACATCACAAGAGAAGCTGGAGTTTTCGTATGGATAAAAACTATCTAAGAAAAGAATAAAAACACCTCTTATAAACCATCTCAAGTACTAAAAGCTGTTACAACATTGGGAGCTGAAAAATAGAATGGTGGTACCAATTTACACCTTTATTAAACATAAAGGTGTAGGAGTACAATACATTTACAGAAGCTTTTTGTTATACTCCTCACAAGCATTATCGTGATATGAAGAGTGTACTAAGAGATACTTAAAAAACATATCAATGGATAACTCAATGGTATTTATATTTTAGATCCTCTGTTTTGCTTGTGATGCGTGATCTTATTTAAGAAAATAATAAACAAAAGCATGAGGCAGTGCACAATCTCCACTTTTTAAAAGATATTACCGTAGATGCTTTTAAAAGACATAAAACCGAATTAACGAGTATGATAATAAGGTAGAAATTAGTTATAATCCTTAAGACCTCATATTCCCTCTAAATTAGGTTTCCTTCTTATTTCAGAGATTATGTAAACAGACTATAGACAATCTCTTACCCCATTTAGCATATAAACGCTGAAACTGTTCGTCTAGCACTTATCCATCTTAATCTCTGTCTCACATATGCCATCGCATGAAGTTTGGATATTAAATTACAAACAAAAAAGTATAGGCCTCGATATCGCTGAAAATTGCGTTACCTAATGACCAATGGCATTTTCAAGTCGTAAACGTTCAGATTTACGTAAGCGCTCTGAAGCTGATTTAAGCTGTCCACATGCAGCTAAAATATCGCGTCCACGCGGTATCCGAATAGGAGAAGCATAGCCCGCTTGATTAACGACATCAGCAAAACGCTCGATTTGCTCCCAATCAGAACATTGATAATTACTCCCTGGCCACGGATTAAAAGGGATTAAATTAATCTTAGCAGGAATCCCTTTCAATAACTGAATCAATCGCTTAGCATCATCTAAACTATCATTGATATCTTTCAGCATAACATATTCAAATGTGATTCGTTTTGCATTGGAAAGACCAGGATAATTACGGCAAGCCTCCATTAGTAAAGCAAGCGGATATTTTTTATTAATGGGAACAAGCATATCCCTTAGTGTATCGTGTACTGCGTGGAGTGAAATTGCTAACATAACACCAATTTCTTCTCCAGTTCGGATAATTCCAGGAACAACTCCACTAGTTGAAAGCGTAATTCGACGTTTTGATAAAGAAAGTCCATCGCCATCAGAGGCAATCAATAAAGCTTTTTTAACAGCTTCAAAATTATAAAGAGGTTCTCCCATTCCCATCATAACAATATTGGTAATTTTTCGTCCTTCAATGGGAACAATTGCTCCATCAGGGGTATTCTTATCAGGAAAATCACCCAAACAATCACGTGCAACCAATAATTGTGCCAAAATTTCTTCTGCGGTCAGATTACGAACAAGCGTCTGCGTTCCCGTATGGCAAAAAGAGCAGGTTAACGTACACCCTACTTGCGATGAAAGACATAAAGTACCACGTCCTTCTTCAGGGATATAAACCGTTTCAATTTCAACAGGCCTTCCAGCTCCACGTGCAGGAAAACGTAAGAGCCATTTACGCGTACCATCTTTTGATATTTGTTCTCCAACAATTTCTGGGCGCGCAATGGAGAAATGACACTTAAGTGTTTCTTGCATTGCTTTAGAAATATTCAGCATCTCATCAAAATTTGAAACACCACGCACATAAAGCCAATGCCAAAGCTGACGCACACGCATACGCGTTTGATGCTCTGGTACACCAACTGTCTTTAAAGCTTGCATCATTTCATCTTGCGACAAACCAATTAAAGAGAGCTTAGAACTCTCCTTCACGACCACATTATCTGTTTTTCGTGCAAAACATGAACCAACTGGTCTAAGGTCATAAGAAATGGCCATTGCTTTCCAATTCACATCACTATTTTAGAGTTATCGAAACCTTAATGGCACTTTTGAGCTGCATTTAATGCAGCAGTGACCCCTTTTAAGGAATAAGTATAAGTGGTATGCGTTCCTCGTTTTGATATCGCTTGCACTGTCATATTGCTTCCAGCACGCATAGCAGAAACAAGCTGCTTTTCTAGCTCTGATGACGCCAGCCAAGCTGAGGAATCTTTCGTGAAAAAATCAAAGTCCTTACCTCCAATGGTCACTGTCACTCTCGACCCTTCTTGAAGGGTATAACCAGCCATAAACTGCGGTTCAAACGAAATAGGTGAATGAGAACGCTTGGTAACCAAGAAAAAGTTATCACCATGATTAACTGTCGTTGGAAGAGCCTTCAAAGGTACCGATAACACATAGCAAATCGTATTTTTGGGCGATTTATAAGAATAGGCTCCCCACGCTTCAAATTGATTTAAACGGCTTGGCGTTTGTGCATATGCCACTCCCGCTGTAACAAGAACCATTACAGATGCAGCAATAACAGTCTTTTCAAACATCTTCATTTAGCTCACTTCTTTAGTCTCTAACAAGATTTTCTTCATTGGAAAAATTCAACAAAAACTCCTCGATATTCATGTGTTATTGTCCTAATTCCTTCAATAAGCGAAATATTTTCACACTAATCAAAATAGATTTCTACGTTTCATTGTGACCTTTTAATCGTTACCAAAACATAAACTTCTTATTCAATAACCACATTAAAAAATAATATCTTCATTTTGCGCTACTTATTTCGTTTTTGTATAAAAAACGATTTCTTTAAGCTATAGAACTTCAAAACGAGATGAAAATATACCATCACTCTGTTAAGAAATAAACCATACTCTTTATATCACAAGCAATCTGATGCAAAATTTTGAAAATACACCCCAGACTCCCCGCAAAAAAGCTTAATCGCCTTACGAATATCACTTCTCGACTTTATGCATTCAATACATTTATGTTCGCAGAATACTCCATCTTTTACTCATTATAGTGCATTCATATTTCGTATTCAATATCGTCCCGATAACACTTTTTCTCAATCTTCAAAAGACCTTGTAAAAATAATAAAATATTATCAAGATATTAATAATAAAACATAAAGAATTTAGATTCTATCTCAATAATCACATACAATTTTGTTTCTTTTGATCTTATTTCCCTATATATTTCATCTCCAATTATTAATTTCTAAAATGATTTTAGTAGCTTATAATAGCTTAATCGTATTATTTTAATGTATTAGACGATATTTTTCTTTCTGTTATAAAAAACTTCTTAAGAATTCTTTGGGAAAGTCTCCTTATCTTATTTCTAAGTAATTTATAAAAAGAAATATAAAACTTTTTTCTATAGCAGTTCTAACATTACCGTTTTTTTAGAAATATTTTAATCAATTAAAGACACTTAAATAAATCTTCCTATGCATAAAAACTCTTTCACCCAACCTAAAGGTATAATTTTCATTCTTACCGTACAAAATTGTTCTTTAGCATGAGCTCTATACAACAGCAGACATCTAAATCATATCTATAAAATAGTTGATCTCTCCACTTGTGAAGAAGAAAGCTGGCACCATAACACTATTTTCCAGCTCCCAATGTTTTGCACAACTCTCGATACTTTAGACGATTCATAGGAAGCATTTTTACCCCTTTCTTGTACAGTTTTTATCCACACGCTAATTCCGTTTACAACGTGCAAGGAAATGGTTTTGATTGATTCAACATAAACAAGTTTGGAATGAGAGAATTTTACAATATTCGGATCTCTCATCCAACATGCGAAATAGTGAATTATATTTAAAATCAATATCTTGCTATACTGAAGATACAATATATCTCTTATTTTTTCTTGAGCATTAAAATATTATCCCTAAACACTCAAACTCAACTTACAAAAAAATTCAATGCACAAATAAACTTTTCTGTTGATTTCTTTCCCGCTTTCAAAGGACGAAGATTCTTAATCCAATCTGGACTGAAAAAGTTTGGATTCTTGTCGAGCGATCTCCTCTTTTCTTCCCACTCATGTGATTCACTTAACTAAAGGCTCTACAGACAAGTCCTGTTTAAAAATATTTACCACGCACTCTAAAAGCACTTAATATATTAAGAAGACTTACAGAATTTATCTCACCATATCTCAAATGATAGTGTTTTTACAGTATAACAGGATAAAAGAATCCACGAACATAATAATTAGATGCTTTAATATACGAGAACAAGAAAGGAAAAGCCCTTCGTTTTTGTTGGTTGCTCTTTAAAAAGAAGGTTCAATTAGAAGTAATTTTCTTAAATCTCATGACATAACCTTTTATTATTAGTCTTAAGATGCAAATTATATTATTTCCTACGCTCTGTAGTGCATACCTCGCAATTTATACGCTCATAATAACTTTTAAGCTGCATTTGATTCTGAAGTTTGAATCAATAAAGCATAAAGCGCATTGGCATTATGCGTACTGCGCAACTTTTGTACAACATCAGTGTGACGCAAAACACGTGCGATCTGTGATAAAGCTTTTAAGTGATCTGCACCAGCATTTTCAGGTGCTAAAAGGAGAAAAACGAGATCTATAGGTTCGTCGTCAAGAGCTTCAAAATCAACAGGACTTTCAAGACGTGCAAATATACCAATGATCCGATTAATATCAGGTAATTTTCCATGAGGAATCGCAATACCTCCACCCAAACCCGTTGAACCAAGCTTCTCGCGTTGTAAAACAACATCAAAAATCACATGCTCACTAAGACCTGTTAGCTTGGAAGCTTTTTCGGCTAAAATTTGCAGAACCTGTTTTTTCGAATTAGCCTTAAGAGCCGGAATGATCGCTTCCGGTGCTATTAACTCACTCAAATTCATACTTTAATTTTCCTCTTACACGCTAAAATGCTCATCAATAAACCTATAAACGCTATAGATACTTAATGTTCTTTCACTTTTCGCAACATCGCATGTGTTTTTACTTTTCAATTTATAATGGGTGATGGCTCAATACATCTCATATCACTTCTAAAACAATAATAAATAGTATTCGGATCATCATTAACGGCATGAGAAACCAAACAAATGAAGTTGTTCATAAAGTTAATTTCCTTACGACTCTAGAAAAGGCCATTATTCATAAACTTATTAAACTTGTCATAAGAGTTGATGTATAATCCGCCATCAGAGTTTTTCTTTCTTTAAACAATGAGCCCTTAAATTAAGATGAAAAGCATACTGAGCAAAATGGACCTTTACTTTGAAAATTACTGTATAGCTTGAACATCGACTTATAACAAGAATATAAAGATTTTTAGAAATTTAATGATTATTTTAAAAGATTTATAGATTTAGCCTGATATCTGTAGCCAAGCTCCTATTTTCAAATAGGCGATATAAACCAATAAAATACGACAACTCCTATTGAATAACCGCAATATATAAACCGGTGCTCCCATCAAAATACCTAAAACAGCATCATCGATATATTTTTTGATTCGACAGAGAAAAATATGATAAATATCTCTTACCTTTCAATAACACACGCATTTATTGAGAGCTTCGTTTATCACTCATTATCACGTTAATCTAGTGATATCTTTTCTATGATACAATTATGAGTAAGCTAAACTTATAAAACAACAAACTAACCTCTAATGATGAAGCCTTTTTCACCACTCAATAACAACATTAAGGTTATAGTCATAAAAGAAGTTTTGGCATAAATAAGGAAATTTTCAGTAATAATGTTTGGTTAAACTTAAATGGAAACTCGTGAAAGCTGTAAAATCAAAGAGAAAACTGATTTCCCAAATAAATTCTGCGTACATCAACGTTGTTGATAATATCGTTAGGACAACCGTGAACTAACACCCGCCCTGTATGAATAATATAAGCGCGATCGACAAGCCCTAATGTCTCACGCACATTATGATCCGTTATTAAAACACCAATGCCACGCCTCGTTAAATGACGAATAAGTTGTTGAATATCGAAAATAGCGATAGGATCAATTCCTGCAAATGGTTCATCAAGTAACATAAAATGGGGACGAGAAGCTAAAGCGCGCGCAATTTCAAGTCGCCGACGTTCACCTCCAGATAACGAAAGTGCAGACATTTTACGTAAATGATCAATTTTAAATTCATGTAAAAGGCTATCTAACTCTTCACGTTGTTTAAGGCGATCTTTTTCAACGACCTCTAAAACAGCTTTAATGTTATTTTCTACTGAAAGACCACGAAAAATAGACGCTTCCTGTGGAAGATATCCAATACCTAAACGCGCACGTCGATACATCGGAAGATGCGTAATATCAAATCCATCAATTTTAATGGATCCTCCATCAGATTTTATAAGCCCTGTCACCATATAAAAACAAGTTGTTTTACCTGCCCCATTGGGCCCTAAAATGCCAACGGCTTCTCCCGTACGAATGCCAAAAGAAACACCATTAACAGTTCGTCTTCCTCGATAAACTTTAATCAAATTACTGGCAATCAAGGTCCCTTTTAAGGGATTTTTTGAAGCTTCACTTTCAAGATTATACCTATCGGTCTGTTTTTTTCTTTTGATTCCAAACATGAAATCTTAATGACCATTCTTTTGATTTTGTTTTAAAATAATAGAAACACGACCTTTTTTCTTAGGCGTCTCACAACCTTCTAAAAAAGCCTTTCCGCTTTCCATATTTGCCGTTAGTTTGCACCCCGTTGCCACATTGTCACCATCAGTTAACACAACATGATTCCCTGTCAAACTCATCATTTTTGACTTTCCATCAAAAACGCCTTTATCACCCGTAGCAACTTGCGTAGCAATTTTTATATAAACTTTTCCTAAAGCTTCCATTTTTTGTATACTCGACGAACCAAATAAAGAAACAGATGATGCCTTTGTATCTTCCTTGTTTTTATCAATTTCTTTATATGCTTTATCGTAGTAAACAACTAATTCTGCCGTTTTTAAAAGACGTTTACCTTGTACCACTGAAACATCACCCTTAAAAAGCGCTATCCCTTCTTTATCACGTATTTCCAAAGAATCTGCATGAAGTTCTACCGGTTCTTTATCGCTTGATAGACTTATTCCAAAATGAGCCACTTCAGCATATCCTAAAACTGCTCCTTCTCCTAACATTCCCATGCTAAAAGCTAACATCACACCTATCCATCTTTTGTACGATTTCATTATTTCAATTCTTCTGTTTGTATATACACATACTTCTCTTTATAAATATCCTTTAAAGATTTGTATTGATATTGCGTTATTGCTTTTGAAGCACTAAATGCACACCACCATGGAAATATATGTTTTTTCCTTTTTCTCGAATTTGTAAGGCGTTTGCGGCAAGATTCAAACCGGCTTGCTGAATATTAACACGTTGATCTGTTTTTAACTGTCCCTCGGATAAGTTAATACTAGCTGACATAAATTGTACCATCATCCCATCATTCGTCGTAATCGTGAATGGCTTATCCAACTGTAAAAAACCATTAATGTTATCGTAAACCCCCCCTTGTGCGACGAGAAAAACCTGTCTTTGTTGGCCCATAAATGCTCTAGCTGTAATGTTTTGCAACCCAATCATTCCAGCGTGGGTATGATCTTGAAATGCCTTTTCTGCTTTAAGCCAATAAGGTTCATGAGCACGCGTATACCCTTCTAATTTTGGATTGAGCATCGTCAAATTCATCACGCCACTTTCTCCATTATTCAAAGGCATAGAATCAGAAGTAACGGGAACCAAGAAAAACGTAAACCAGCAAAAAACCAGCGCTGAAATCAACGCTAAGAGAGGTAAAAAAATTTTTAATATGCTAATGCGACGCGAATGACGGGATGCTTTTTTTAAAACATCTCCAAAAGATGATTGCGTTGAAAAGGCTTTATAATGATTGTGTACGGACATACTCTCCTGATCTCTTAAATCCTCCGCATTTTTAATCTGTATACCCTTTATAGAAGGTATTTTCAAATTTTGTTTCTTGCAATTTGTTTTTTCTTGATTTTATTTTGCTTTTATCCGTTTATATATTGTAATATGCATGGAGTGCACAATTACAAAATTTTTTTGTGTGAAAGTGAGGCTATTGTGGTAAAATCAGAGCTTGTACAAATTATCGCTCGTCATAACCCGCATCTTTTTCAACGGGATGTGGAGAATATTGTAAACGCTATTTTTGAGGAAATTGCAACAGCACTTGCAAATGGCAATCGCGTTGAACTTCGTGGATTTGGAGCTTTTTCTGTAAAAAGCCGTTCAGCCCGTAATGGACGTAACCCACGAACAGGTGAAGCCGTTTCTGTTGAAGAAAAGTGGATTCCTTTTTTTAAAACTGGCAAGGATTTACGCGACCGTCTTAATCAGTGAGAAACTTATGATAATTAAACGTATTCTTCTAACAAGTATCGGTGTGATTCTCGCAGCGGTTTTGATTGTTTTTATCGTGGCTAATCGTCAAATGGTTCCGTTAACCCTTGATCCTTTTCGAGCAAATCCTGAAAGTTTTACTTATCATGCTCCCCTCTTTATATGGCTCTTTATTTTCTTTGGTTTTGGTATTTTATTAGGAAATCTGATCAGTTGGTTTTCCTATCACAAATACAAAAAAGCTCTCAAAAAAAGTAAAGCCGAGATTGAAAAATTGAAAACATCTATCACAAATTTGGTGTAATGGTATTTAAATGAAATCTTTTCTCTCTGTATTCTATATTCAGTACAGAGTTAAAAGTGCTCTTTTTCTTTTTTTTATACATTGTTTTAATTGACTTTAGCTTTTTTGCACTTTTACGAAACATTTAAGAGCTTTATAATATATTTTTATACCTCATATACCGTGATACAAAACATGCCTGCACAATGCTTTCAATTCTCCCATAACAATAGATATCCGCAGGAAAAGCTGCCCCTTATTTTAGAAACGGGTATAAGCGAAAACTATGCTCTCATTGATTCTGGTCATGGACAAAAATTAGAACGTTATGGAGCTTACCGCATTATTCGACCAGAAGGTCAAGCACTATGGAAACCCGCTTTACCACAAAAACAATGGGCTGATGTTGATGCTATTTTCACAGGAAACCTTGATGAAGAAGGGGTTGGGCGTTGGCATTTTCCTAAAAAGCCACTTGATGAAACATGGGTTCTTGCTTGGAATGGATTGTCTTTTCTAGGCCGTTTTACTTCCTTTCGTCATGTGGGGGTTTTTCCTGAACAAGATGCCCATTGGCGCTCTATGGAAGAACAAATTGTTAAAGCCGAACGCCCTATAAAATTGTTGAATCTTTTTGGCTATACAGGTATTGCCTCTTTGATTGGAGCACGAGCGGGTGCGAATGTTACCCATGTTGATGCTTCTAAAAAAGCCATTGCGTGGGCAAAAGCTAATCAAGAAAGAGCAGGATTACCAGATCATTCTATTCGCTGGATTTGCGATGATGCTATGAAATTTGTCGAGCGTGAACTGCGTCGTAAAAAAAGCTATGATATGATTCTTCTTGATCCCCCTGCTTATGGGCGTGGACCCCATGGTGAAATTTGGCAACTGTTTGATCATTTACCCGCCATGATCACAAATTGTCGTAAACTTCTCTCTGATAAACCGCTCTCTGTTGTCCTTACAGCTTATTCTATTCGTGCTTCCTTCTTTGCACTTCATGCTTTAATGCGTGATGCATTTGTAAATCTTGGTGGTACGGTCGAATCAGGAGAACTCATTTTGCGTGAAGAAGTTGCAGGACGTGCTCTTTCTACTTCTCTTTTTAGCCGTTGGATTGCTTGAATATGTGTAGACCCAAAACTGGTAGAGTGAAAGAAATTACCTCTCTTAGCAACCCCATCATAAAAAATCTTAAAGCACTTAGCCAAAAGAAAAACCGTAATAGAGAAGGTCTTTTCATGGCAGAAGGATTGAAATTGGTCATTGATGCTCTCAATCTTGGCTGGACAATACAGACGCTTATTTTTTCTAAAAGTGAAATCGGTAATGCTACTATCGAAAATACTGCCGCACGTGCTGTAGCCAACGGTGGTTTTGTTATTAAAGCCTCACAAAAGGTTATGGAATCACTTACCCGACGCGATAATCCACAAACAGTTATTGGTATTTTCAAGCAAAAATGGCACTCTTTTGAAATGATAAAAGGGCAGATTAAAGATGTTTACATCGCGCTTGATCGTGTACGTGATCCTGGAAACCTTGGTACCATTATTCGAACCGCTGATGCTGTAGGTGCTAAAGGTGTTATTTTAATTGGCGAGACAACAGACCCTTTCTCGCCTGAAACAGTCCGTGCAACCATGGGATCTATTTTCTCTGTACCACTTTATCGTTTTGATGAAAACGGCTTTTTAAACTGGTCTTCTCACTTTAAAGGCATGATCGTTGGCACGCATCTCAAAGGATCTCTGGATTATCGGACACTTGATTTCAAAAATGGTCCTGTTATCCTTTTAATGGGGAATGAAAAACAGGGATTATCAGATCTTCTTACGAATCGGTGTGATAAACTTACGCGTATTCCACAAAGCGGACGAGCAGACTCGCTTAATCTAGCTGTAGCAACAGCTGTTATGCTTTATGAAATCCGTCGCCCCTATTTAATACTGGAACCATGTGAGGAAAAACATGATTCGTAAATCACTCCCTTTTCTTCTCTTGGGCTTGGCTTTTACAGTAGTACTTGATCAAGCTGTCAAATACTGGGTTATGCACAATATGCCTTTAGGAACAGAAATTTCGCTTATTCCTTTTCTTTCCCTTTATCATGTGCGCAATTCTGGCATTGCATTTTCGTTTTTTTCTTCCTTTTCTCAGTGGGGAATCATCGCCATCACGATCATTGTGATTATCTTTCTTCTATGGTTATGGAAAAATACTGAATATAATAAGTCTTTAATGCGCTTTGGCCTTATTCTTATTATTGGGGGAGCCATCGGCAATCTCATTGATCGTATTCGCTTTCATCATGTCACTGATTACATACTTTTTCATATTGATGATATTTTTTATTTTGCTATTTTCAACCTTGCAGATAGTTTTATCACTCTCGGTGTTATTGCCATCCTTATTGAAGAATTGCGTACTTGGATGAAAGCAAGGCGTCATTCCAATAGTACATCTTCTCACTGATATGTTCAGTGCCTTAGAAAACAGAGATTATTGACCGTCACAAGTCTGATTACGCATTGATTTCTCTTAATCAATTCTTGTTGCTCGTCATTTCACGTGTTTCTCTTCATGGGACTATAAAATCTTACTTTCTTTTCAACTTTACATTTCTACACTTAGTTAGTGCAAAAGAAATGAACTCAAATAGAATCAATATTTTTTTATCCATGTGTCCTACATCACAATTTTTGAGGAGACATTTCACAGCATTTGAAGTTCTGTTTATTTGATTTGAACAATTGATTTTCGTACGTTTTTTAGTTTTTACAGATATCGATTTTACAGAGCCTTTCTTAAGTGCTTCGTTTAAAAACTCTCCTTTTTTATTTTATATATTGTTTAATAAAAAACATTTTTTCAACTATTTTCAATGGTGTCTTGTTAAAGCAACATATTGATTATAAATATAAATTACCGTTTTTCATATTGAATAAAAGCCCTTACTATCCTAAATCTCTTTTATTTGGAATCTGTTCATGTTGAATCCATTAAAACAATGTCTCTTGCAAGACACAAGTCAATAATCTTGATTGATTTAATATGAACAGATTTTCAACCAGAGAATCTTGCGATATTCGGAGTATCATTTAGCATTCAAAAAGACAATTTATCATTATACATCAATATATTATATAAAAATCCAATTCAATAGCTCTTATAACCGTGCAAAACAGATGCAATATTGGAGGTTGAAAATAGTGTGATGATACTTGCCGCTCTTCTCATAAACGCAAAAATAGTGAATATTTTATAAGGGATTGTATTACATAGTTTCTGTGAAAATAGAAAAGCTTTTAAGTATAGTCTTTTTATCTTGCAAAAATATGGCAAAAAATGGAAATATTTTTTATTAAAATGAACTATTTCCTTACCAATTTGTAAGGTTCCTTCTTCATATAAATCTCTTGTAATTTTTAAATAAATCTCCATAATAAGAGCATATATGCTGGAATTCTGTCAGTGATTCTTAAGGGTTTTTGTATTTGCCCAATTAAGGCTTATACCAAGCTTATCTGTGTAATGACAGAGACACCTTTAAAGCCCTATACCTGACAGAACATATGCTAAAGGATTTTATATTATGGCTAATTTTAAAGATTTACGTTCGGCACCTGCTTCTCATGCCGATGCATCAATTGATCAGGGATTACGCGACTATATGTTGGGTGTCTACAATGCAATGGCCATTGGTTTGCTTATTACAGCTGCTGCCGCTTATGCAATTGTATCATTAGCAACGACAACAGATATGAGCCAAGCAGCAGCTCAAATCAATAGCAGTGTTTATCTAACACCATTTGGAGTAACATTTTATACATCGCCATTCTCTTATATTGTTATGTTTGCACCACTCATAGCAGTCTTATTTCTCAGTTTTAAAATTAATACATTGAGCACAAATGCTGCTCGTAGTCTCTTTTTTGGTTATGCTGCTCTGGTTGGTCTTTCACTGTCTTCAATCGTTTTGCGCTATACGACAGAAAGTGTTGTGCAAACCTTTGTCATTTCCGCCGCAACTTTTGGAGCTCTTTCACTTTATGGATACACAACAAAGCGTGATCTCACAGCAATCGGTTCATTCTTATTCATTGGATTGATCGGCTTGTTGCTTTCCATGATTGTGAACATTTTTCTTGGATCAAGCGCTTTGCAGTTTGCTATCTCTGTGATTGGTGTTTTTATCTTTGCTGGTTTAACAGCCTACGATACCCAGAGCATTAAGTTGATGTATTATGAAGGAGATGAAAGCGATACCAGAGGACGTAAAGTTATTATGGGCGCGCTGAATCTTTATCTTGATTTCATCAATATGTTTGTCTTCTTGCTACAGTTTCTTGGCTCAAACCGTGATTGATTGCAAAAATCATTACTTAATTAAAGAACCTTGTTTCTAAAAGAAACAAGGTTCTTTTGTTTTTAGTGTAAATCTTTACCCTCTGCTTCTTAGAAACTATTCTTTTCGCAAAATGACAAAAATCCCTTATAAGCAAAAATTCCCTTGGTTTACCGGTTTTATCCAACAAAAACTCCATAGCTCCTTTTTAAATACAATTCACAGCCGCTCTCATCATCAATCAAACATCGTCAATCAAAATAGTAATTATGATCTGACCGTTGCTTCCTATAATGTGCATAAATGTGTAGGTGTTGATAAAGTTTTTAATCCTACAAGAATTGTCCGTGTTATTACTGAATTACAAGTTGATATCCTTGCTCTTCAAGAAGCAGATAAACGTTTTGGGGAACGCATCGGTTTGATTAATCTTCAGCTATTAAAAGCTGAAACCGGTTTGATTCCTGTACCTCTTAATACTATGTCACCTCATGGCCATGGTTGGCATGGGAATGCTCTTTTTTTGCGAAAGGGATATGTACGTGATACTTTACAAGTCACTCTTCCTAGTATTGAACCACGTGGGGCTGTAATTGTAGAGTTGGAAATGGCAGCAGGCCCTATTCGTATTATTGCGGCTCATTTTGGCTTATTACGTTACTCTCGTAAACAACAAACAAAAATGCTCCTTGAAATTTTCCAAAAACGCCCCCTTATGCCTACACTCCTCATAGGAGATTTTAATGAATGGCGAATGGGAAAAGGCTCATCTTTAAATCATTTTTCTCCCTATTTTGATAGCACTTTTGAAGTTGTACCAAGCTTTCCCTCTCGTTTTCCTTTGTTAGCCCTTGATAGAGTTTTTTCTTTTCCCCACCAATTGGTAACAAGTATTGAAAATCATTATTCACCACTTGCACGCATTGCTTCAGATCATTTGCCTATCAAAGCCTATCTTAATCTTTCCAACGCAATCAATATTCTTAAAAATAAATAAAAAAATTAATGTGCCTCATCCCAATTTTGAGCCGTCATAACTTTTACTTCAAGCGGTACAGATAAAGATAGAACCGGTATTGTAGCATTTTCCATAACATTTTTAACAACAGTCATGGTTTTTTTACTTTCTTCTTCTGGTACTTCAAAAATCAGTTCATCATGAACTTGCAGCAACATTTTTGCTGATAGTTTTTCTGCTTTTAAAGCATCTTCCATATGTATCATAGCGCGGCGAATAATATCGGCCGCAGAACCTTGAATTGGAGCATTGATAGCTGCCCGCTCATTAAGAGAACGAATTTTTACATTCTTTGCTTTTATTTCTGGATAATGGATACGACGTCCAAAAATTGTTTCTACATAACCATTTTCACGTGCAAAGATTTTGGTCTTCTCCATATAATCTTTAATTCCTGGAAATCTTTCAAAATACAGTTGAATATAACGACCCGCTTCTTGGCGTGAAATTCCCAATTGATTGGCTAATCCAAAAGCTGAAATACCATAAATAATACCAAAATTAATCGCTTTTGCACGCCGTCGTATATCTGAATGCATTCCTTCTATCGCAACACCAAACATTTGTGATGCCGTTATAGCGTGAATATCATGCCCTTTAGCAAAAGCTTCTTTTAATGCTTTTATATCCGCAATATGTGCAAGAATGCGCAACTCAATCTGACTATAATCAGCAGAAAGTAACACATATCCTTTGGGAGCAATAAAAGCTGTTCGAATTTTACGTCCTTCAGCAGTTCGCACTGGAATATTTTGCAAATTTGGCTCTGATGATGATAACCGACCAGTTGATGTTATTGCCAAAGAATAATTCGTGTGAACTCGCCCTGTTTTTGAAAAAATATAAGAAGGCAAGGCATCTGTATAGGTAGATTTTAGCTTTGAAAGTTGACGCCACTCAATAATTTTACGCGGTAAAATATGACCTTCAGCAGCCAACTCTTCTAAGGTCTGTGCAGAAGTTGACCATTGTCCACCCTTTGTTTTAGCGCCTCCAGGCAATCCCATTTTGCCAAAAAGGATATCCCCTAATTGCTTTGGCGAAGCAAGATTAAACTTTTCATCAGCTTGTTTGTAAATTTCCTCTTCTAGAATCAAAGCAGCTTGTGCCAACTCTCCTGAAAGACGCAATAAAATCTGCCGATCAATAAGAATCCCCCGTTCTTCCATTCTTGCAAGAACTTCTACAAGAGGTCTATCAAGACGCTCATAAATTTTTGTCATTCCACGAGCAACAAGTTGCGGTTTCAATACTTGCCAAAGACGTAGCTTTATATCAGCATCTTCCGCCGCATAAAGGGTTGCTTGTTTTAAATCTACTTGTGCAAAAGAAGTAATTTTTTTCCCGTTATGCGTTAAATCTTTATAGGCAATTGGTTTATGCTCAAGCCAACGTTCAGACAAATCATCCATATTATGGGTTAACATTCCAGCATCAAAAGCATATGATAAAAGCATGGTGTCGTCAAAAGAGCTTATCATAATGTCGTATTGCTTCATCACCAACCAATCATATTTTATATTATGACCAATTTTTAACACCGCTGAATCTTCTAATATCGGTTTTAAAAGTGCTAAAGCTTTTCGAGCCCCAATCTGTGAAGCAATGCGCCCGCCCCTCAAAAGGTCCTCTTCTCCTTCATCAAAATGTTCAAGAGGTATATAAGCTGCTTTTTCCGGCTGTAATGCGAGTGAAAAACCAACAAGCTTTGCTTGCATCGGATCAAGAGATGTTGTTTTAGTATCAAAAGCGAAAAAACCCTGCTCTTGTGCTTGTGATAACCAGTCTTTTAAAATTTCCTCATCAAGAATTGTTGTATAAGCATCTCTTGTAATTTTTTGAGTCAGCGCTTGATCTTTACGTTCTTGTGCAAAAACTTGTGGAGAATTTTCAGAAAAATTATGAAGGGATGCGCGCTCAGTATTCTTGATATCAGAATCATGCCTGATATCAGAATCATTCCTGGGGCTTAGTTTTTCCCATTCAACATTTATATCAAGTGCGTCAATAACAGCTGCATCGCATGTTGTTGCCTCTGCCACGCGACGCGTTAATGTTGAAAACTCCATCGCTTTCAAAAAAGCAATTAAACGTGGACCATCTTGTGGCTCCAAAATAAAATCATCTAAATCATTATCTATAGGAACATCTGTTTTAAGCCTGACAAGTTCACGAGATATTTTAACTTGTTCTCTATAAGCTTGAATGTTTTCACGTCGTTTTGTTTGTTTAATTTCTGTTACGTTTTGCAATAGAAGATCAAGAGAACCAAATTCATTTAACAACTGAGCTGCAGTTTTTGGACCAATGCCTGGAATACCCGGTACATTATCCGTTGAATCTCCAATTAATGCTTGTAAATCAATCATTTTTTCAGGCGCAACACCCCATTTTTCTATAACTTCTGAAATACCTATATGCTTATCTTTCATTCCATCATACAAAGATACATGCGTATTTACGAGTTGCATAAGATCCTTATCGGAAGAAATAATGGTTGTTTTTGCCCCAACCTTTGTTGCCAACTTTGCATAGGTAGCAATTAAATCATCCGCTTCAAAGCCTTCCTTTTCAATACAAGGCAAATTAAAAGCCTTCGTTGCTTGGCGTATTAGCGCGAATTGAGGAATTAGATCTTCAGGAGGTTCAACGCGATTCGCTTTATATTCAGGATAAATTTGTTTCCGAAAAGTATCAGATGAATAATCAAAAATAACAGCAAAATGTGTTGGAACAACACCCGTAGCTGTATTACGAGCATCACAAAGTAATTTCCATAACATATTGCAAAAACCAGCTACTGCTCCTACAGGAAGTCCATCCTTTTTACGTTTTAAAGGCGGCAAAGCATAATAAGCACGAAAAATATAGCCTGATCCGTCAACCAAAAAAAGATGATCTGTTGCTTTCATGACAATTTTTTCTCCATTTCAGCTAAAAAAGCAAATTAACCTTATATATTTTTTCACTTTGCCTCTAAAAAGCCATTTTTTCTCTTCATAAGACGTGAAGTCGTTGCACTTTATATTAAGTACCTAGAGCTTTTCTTTGCTGTTACAGGATTAATAGCTTTCATTTTGCTCCTCCTATGATAGCTGAGGTACGATGTAGCGACAGGGTCGTTGTGGTGTTCCCCTCCCCACAACGACCGTTTTTTTTTGACATCGATATTCTTTAATTTCAATCGTGACTCTTTTAGATAAAAGATGATGTTATTCATGAATTTTGAAGTTATTCCACAGAGCTTTTTCACCCATTTTGTAGATAAAATCAGCGTGTAACTTTTTTTCTTGCATACTCAATCTTGAAGGTAAAGCCTGCGGGCGAATTTTAACGGCATAAGATGTATCTTTATCGTTCTGGATATGTTCATCAATACCCCTTCTGTTATCAAAACCCAATACACCTTGCTTTCCACCGATGAGCTCAATATAAACATCGGCTAGAATCTCTGCATCAAGCAAAGCACCATGAAGAACACGATGGCTGTTATCAATTCCAAAACGTTTGCATAAAATATCAAGAGAATTAGGACCCATAGGAAATTTACGCCGCGCCATAGCCAATGTATCAAGAATATTATCAACACTGATAAGCGGTTTGTTGACGCGTTTTAATTCTGCATTAATAAAACCAATATCAAAACTCGCATTATGCGCAATCATTGTCGCGTCTTTGATAAATTCCAAAAATTCATCAACAATATCACTAAAACTTTTCTCGTTTTTCAAGCGTTCATTGGTTAATCCGTGAATTGCTACAACTTCATCAGGAATAATAACGCCTTCAGGGTTTAAATAAACATGAAATTGGCGTCCTGTGAGATAACGATCAACCATTTCTACACAACCAATTTCGATTATGCGATCTTTCTCTTTATCTAAACCTGTTGTTTCTGTATCAAAAATAATTTCACGCATAATTTTAATTCTTTAGCAATTTTTTTATCACATCAAAAACCTGTTGACGTGTATTCTCTAAATCTTTCCCTGTATCAATAATAAAATCAGCGCGTTCTCGTTTTTTTTCATCTGGCATTTGTTGAGCGTTGATAAAGGCAAATTTTTTCTCATTCATACCTTGGCGAATCATTACACGTTCTTTTTGTATTTCTGGTGGAGCAGAAACAACAATAACGCTATCCACACGACTTTCACCATTTTTTTCAAACAGAAGTGGAATATCAAGAATAACTAATTTTTTCCCTTGTTCACGCGCTATATCAATAAATTCCCTTTCTTTTTCTTGCACCAAAGGATGAATTATTTTTTCTAATGTTTGTAATTTTTCTTTATCATCAATCAAAATTTCAGAAAGTTTCAAACGGTTAACTTCTCCGTTTTCAACCACACCAGGAAAAATACGCTCTATGAATGACAAAGCTGGCTCACTTTTATAAAGCTGTTGTACTGCTTCATCAGCACTAAAAACAGAAATACCCGCTTGCTTGAAAAAATCAGCAACTGTTGATTTTCCCATAGCAATTGATCCCGTTAATCCTATGATCTTCATTCTCTTTTTTCACTCATATCCTCTAAAATAGCTGTCCGTAACGCTTTTGTTACCTGTGGTCTTATTCCGAACCACTGTTCAAACCCTATAACAGCCTGATGTAGAAGCATCCCAAGTCCATCAACCGTCTTGAGATCACAAGCCTTTGCCTGTTGTAAAAAAGGAGTTATCAATGGTGTATAAATAATATCTGTTACTAATGCCGTTTTTTTTGCTTTATGAAAATCGCAAAAAAAAGAATCACTTTTTTCTTCTGGACTTTTTATGCCAATAGAGGTTGTATTAACAATCAAATCAGCTTGATGAAGTATTTCATGGATTTTATGCCAATCGTAAACTTTAATGATTTTTCCAAAATGCTGAGCTAAATTATCAGCACGTTGTTTTGTACGGTTAATTAAATAAATCTGTTCAAATCCGCGTCTTTTTAAGGCATATATGATAGCGCGTGCGGCACCACCTGCTCCAAAAACAAGAGCTGTTTCCCCTCCCCAATCAGATACAAAATCATCAAGATTAGCGCTAAAACCATAGGCATCACTATTCGTGGCACAAAGCTTATCTCCTTCATACCAAAGTGTATTAACAGCACCAATCATTGTTGCTCTCTCATCTTTATAATCTGCTAAACGAAAAGCTTCTTGTTTATAAGGCAAAGTAACATTTCCTCCACAAAAGCCTATTTTTTGTAAAGACGCAATAAAATGACTGAACTCTTCAGATGTTACTTCTTGTGCAAGATATTCTCCTTGTAAACCATATTGTTTAAGCCAAAAATTGTGAATTCTTGGCGATTTTGAATGATGAATAGGAGAACCAACAACAAAAGCACGCGGATAATTTGTCTTTTTTATTATTAAGTTAACCATCAATAATTCCTAAGTGGCGCAGTTTTATGAGTAGAGGCAGCAAAGGTAAACCAACAATGGTAAAAAAATCTCCTTCAATTTTTTCAAAGAGATGAATTCCTTCTCCTTCAATTTGATATACTCCCACGCTGTTTAAAACATCTTTTCCTACGCGTGCTAAATAACGTTCAATAAATTCTGATGAGAGTAAACGAACAGACATATGTGCACTAAAAGCTTCAACCCAAATTTTTTGACCATTTTTAAATAAAGCTACCGCACTATGAAGAGAATGGGTTTTTCCTGATAATTCACATAAACGTTGATGTGCTTCTTTAATATTTGTTGCTTTGTGAAAAACTTGACCTTCAAAATCAAGAACTTGATCACAACCAATAACGAAAGCATCAGGAAAACGATCTGAAACATTTTTTGCTTTTGCGCTCGCAAGAAAACAGCTGAGTTCTTTAGGTGTTTTTTCTTTTGCTTTTTTTTCTACTTCTCTTTCATCAAAAGAAGCTCCTTCAATGGAAAAATTTAAGCCTGCTTTTTTTAATAATTTTGCACGATAAAAACTAAGAGATGCTAATATTAAAGTATCTGCGTTCATGAGAATTTTCTCTCATTTCCTTCACGAAATCGTGATAACAGTTCAAATATTGCAGCAGCAGTTTCTTCAATAGAACGTCTTGTGACATCAATAATAGGCCAACCAAAACGTTCGCAAATGCGTTTTGCATGGATTAATTCTTCAGCTATGTTGATACGATTAGTATAATTATCAAGAGCAAAACCTTCTCCTAAATCTCTATTTTGACGAATATGTGAGATTCTTTCAGCTGAAGCAATTAAACCAATAATTAAAGAATTTTTTACCTCTAAAAGAGATTCTGGCAAATCAATTCCTGGAATAAGAGGAACATTAGCCGTTTTGATTCCGCGATTTGCTAAATAGATGCTTGTTGGTGTTTTAGAGGTTCTTGAAATTCCCACAAGGATCACATCTGCTTCGGATAAGCTACTGGAAGACTGTCCATCATCATGCTCTATTGTAAAATCCAGTGCCTCAATACGGCGAAAATAATCTGCATTAAGATCATGTTGTGCGCTCGCACGTAAATGTGTTGGCATTCCAAGGTAAGACTGAAAAGCATTTAAAACAGGATGCAATATATCAATACAGGGAACTTCTATTTTTTTGCATTTTTTTTGAAGGAGTAGTTTAAGTTCTTCATCAATCATTGTGTAAAGAACAATACCTGGCTCTTGTTGTATTTCATCAAGAGCTTTCTGTAACTGTATTCTATTACGAATCATAGGATAGATATGCTCTGTTGCCTGAATCATTGCATATTGCGATGCTACAGCTCTTCCAACAGAAATTAATGTTTCTCCTGTTGCATCAGAAAGCATGTGTAAATGAAAGAATTTTTTTTCTTTTGTCACAAAAATTTTAACTCCTTGTTAAGACATGTGTATATATACTCACCGTTTTTTATAAAACTAAAATTTATGAAAAATTCTCCTTTTTTATGCACAAATTAAATGCTTGTGATAATTTAATCCCTCTTATAAAAAAAGAGGGGATAATATCTTTAAGATAGTGATATTTTTATTCTTTTTTCAGTTCCTTTTGTGGATAAAATTGAGGATAAATAATAATCCACACTAAACACAGTTATAAATAAGAATAATCCTTTCTTTAATATAAATTTATTAATATAAATTTCTGTAAAAAATACTTTTGAATAGCATTTCATTAATGCTATAATCCTAACTCACATTTTTGTTATTAAAATAATTAAATACTATTTGGATTTTATATTTTTTCAAGTTTTTCATATAATTACTTAATATTACAGGAACAAATTTCATATAAATGGTACTTGCAGATTAAAAAAATTGAGTGTAGGATATTTTTTCTTAATAATATTTCACTCATAAATTTCCATAAATTATTTAGAACAATCTTCTCCTTAATTACAAAGAGCATATTTCATGCAAAAAATGAAACTACAAGAACTTAAAAGCAAAAATCCCGTTGAGCTTGTTTCTTTTGCTGAAACATTAGAAGTTGAAAATGCCTCCCTTATGCGCAAACAAGAATTAATGTTTGCTATCTTGAAAAAACTTGCTCTACAAGACGTTGAAATTATAGGAGAAGGTGTTGTTGAAGTTTTACAAGACGGATTTGGATTTTTGAGATCTGCTGATGCTAATTATCTTCCTGGTCCTGATGATATTTATCTTTCACCTGCACAAATACAGTCGTTTTCTTTAAAAACAGGCGATACAATTGAAGGTCCCATACGCAGTCCAAAAGAGGGAGAACGTTATTTTGCTCTCCTTAAAATTAATACAATTAATTTCGAAAAACCTGAAAAGATTCGTTATAAAATCCACTTTGATAATCTTACTCCTCTTTATTCAAATGAACGTTTCCAAATGGAAATACAAGATCCTACAGAGAAAGATATGTCATCACGCGTGATTGATTTGATATCTCCATTGGGAAAAGGACAAAGAGGGTTAATTGTAGCTCCTCCTCGGACGGGAAAAACAGTTTTACTTCAAAATATTGCTCATTCTATTACCACTAATCATCCTGAATGTTATCTCATTGTTCTTTTAATTGATGAACGACCAGAAGAAGTTACTGATATGCAGCGTTCAGTAAAAGGAGAAGTGGTTTCTTCTACTTTTGATGAACCTGCAATACGTCACGTACAAGTGGCAGAAATGGTTATTGAAAAAGCCAAACGTCTTGTTGAATATGGGCGTGATGTTGTTATTCTTCTCGATTCTATTACACGTCTTGGGCGTGCATATAATACAGTTGTTCCTTCTTCAGGTAAAGTTTTAACAGGTGGTGTGGATGCAAATGCCCTCCAGCGTCCAAAGCGTTTTTTTGGTGCAGCACGTAATATTGAAGAAGGCGGATCTTTAACCATTATTGCAACGGCTTTGATTGATACAGGAAGTCGTATGGATGAGGTTATTTTTGAAGAATTTAAAGGAACAGGTAATTCGGAAATTGTTCTTGATCGAAAAGTTGCTGATAAACGTATTTTCCCTGCTATGGATATTTTAAAGTCAGGAACGCGTAAGGAAGAACTTCTGGTAGAACGACAAGATTTACACAAAATTTTTGTTCTTCGTCGTATTTTAGCATCTATGAATGTAACAGATGCAATTGAATTTTTGATTGATAAATTAAAGCAAACAAAAAACAATAGTGAATTTTTTGATTCAATGAATACGTAGAGTCATTAAAGTTTTTATTAGGATAAAACCTGTGGATACAATCTTTGCTGTTTCGAGTGGATTGTTACCTTCAGGGGTTGCAGTCATTCGGCTTTCTGGTCCTCATGTTGTGGATATAGTTAAAACGCTTTGTGGTCGTTTACCTAAAGCACGTTTTATGCATTATGGAAATCTTACTGCTCGTGATGGTAGTTTTTTAGATTCTGGTTTAACTGTTTTTTTTCCTGCTCCTCATAGTTTTACGGGGGAAGATTGTGCAGAATTCCATTTACATGGAGGAAAAGCAGTCGTTAATCGTTTTCTCGATGAATTGTCGACATTTTCTGGATGCCGTATTGCAGAAGCAGGTGAATTTTCACGTCGTGCTTTTATGGAAGGAAAATTAGATCTTGTTCAAGCAGAAGGTCTTGCTGATTTAATAGAAGCAGAAACGGAAAGCCAACGGCGTTTAGCTGTTATGGGTACAAGTGGACATTTAACGACGCTTTATCGTGATTGGCGTCATAAGCTTATGAAGGCGCGTGCTTTTATTGAGGCAGAACTTGATTTTGTTGATGAAGCAGATATTCCCAACGCAATATCTGATAAAGTTTGGAAAGATGTTCAGGATCTTTGTACTTCTATTCGGGAATATATTACTGAAGGAGAACGTGCGAGTATTTTACGTGATGGATTAAAAATTGTTATTGCTGGTGCTCCAAATTCTGGAAAATCAAGCATTATGAATCGTCTTTCAGGAAGATCTGTTGCTATTGTAACGGAAGAAGCAGGAACAACCCGTGATGCTTTAGAAATGAGAATTATTCTTGGTGGTTTACCTGTTTTTTTAACCGATACTGCTGGTTTTAGAAAAACAGAAAATAAAATAGAACAGATTGGAATAGAAATTGCTAAACAGCATGTTAGGGAAGCTGATTTGGTTATTTTGGTTTATGATATAGGAAATCCTAAGCAAGTTGATTTACCAGAAACATCGGCTGAAATATGGTGTGTTGGCAATAAGCTTGATCTTTATGAAAAAAATGATCAGCGTTGGTCTATACAATTTTCCGCATTAACTGGTTTAAATTTTGATTATTTTATAAAAGAACTTGAATCATTTTGTCATTATCGTGCTTCTAAAATTGGAAATATTGTTCCAGCACGTAAAAGGCAACTTCAATTATTAAAGCAGGCTGTTAAAGAGATTGAATTTTCTCTTAATTATCATTCTCTTGATCTCAGTTTACGTGCAGAACATCTCCGTTGTGCAAGTGATTTTCTTGGGAAAATTACAGGAGATATTGATGTTGAAGATTTGCTTGATATTATTTTTTCAGAATTTTGTGTTGGTAAATAATGATTCACGTGAAACATTGATTATTTCATAGACAGATTATAAAGATTATGTAATTTATATCCTGTTTCACGTGAAACCTTAGAATATTTTCTACGGAATGAATTAAATGCAATCATATGATGTTGTTATTGTTGGTGGTGGTCATGCTGGCTGTGAAGCGGCTTCAGCTTCAGCACGTGTAGGAGCCAAAACAGCGCTTGTTACACATAAAATATCAGCACTGGGAACAATGTCGTGTAATCCTGCTATTGGTGGACTTGGAAAAGGGCATCTAGTTCGTGAAATAGATGCGTTAGATGGTCTTATGGGAAGAGCAGCAGATGCTGCTGGAATTCAGTTTAGACTACTTAATAGACGTAAAGGACCGGCAGTAAGAGGACCACGAACACAGGCAGATAGACAACTTTATAAAAAAGCAATTCAAAAATTATTAAAAGAACAAGAAAATCTTACTCTTATTGAGGATGAAGTTATTGATCTGGTTGTTAAAGATAATTGTGTATCAGGTGTTATTTTAAAAAAACAAGGAACAATTTTTTCTGGTGCTGTTGTTTTAACAACAGGTACGTTTTTAAATGGCTTTATTCATATTGGTAATAAAACATGGGCTGCTGGTCGTATGGGAGATCAGTCAAGTGTAAAACTTGCTGAACATTTGAAAAAATATCATATAAAACTTGGACGATTAAAAACAGGAACCCCTGCTCGTTTGAGTAAAAAAACAATTGCTTGGGAAGCTCTCCAAAAACAACAAGCAGATGAAAATCCCATACCCTTTTCTCTTTTAACAGAGAAAATTGAACAACCACAAATTGAATGTGCAATAACACGTACAAATGAGAAAACACATCAAATTATTCGCGAGAATATTTATCGCTCTGCTTTATATTCTGGAAATATTGAAGGGTTAGGACCACGTTATTGTCCTTCTGTTGAAGATAAAATTATTAAATTTGGAGAACGTGATGGACATCAGATCTTTCTGGAACCAGAAGGATTAAATGATGATACTGTTTATCCAAATGGTCTTTCTACTTCTCTTCCTGAAGATGTACAAATTTTTCTATTGAAAACCATTGAAGGATTGGAAAATGCTATAGTTTTGCAACCTGGTTATGCTATTGAATATGATTTTGTTAATCCACAACAATTAACGAGAAACTTAGAATTACGTTCTTTACCGGGTTTGTTCTTAGCAGGCCAAATTAATGGTACAACAGGATATGAAGAAGCAGCAGCACAAGGACTTTTAGCTGGATTAAATGCTGCACGTAAAGTAGGTAAATTAGATGAAATACTAATAAGTCGTTCTACTGCTTATATTGGTGTTATGATTGATGATTTGGTTTCACGTGGTGTTTGTGAACCTTATAGGATGTTTACATCACGTGCTGAATTTCGTTTATCTTTACGATCTGATAATGCTGATACGCGTTTAACACCTTTGGCACAAAAATGGGGTATTGTGAGTAAAATACGTTGGGAATGTTATCAGAAAAAACAACAACGGCTTGATCAAGCACGATCAATATGTCAAAATCTTTTTTTAACACCCAATGAAGCTTCTGCTCATGGATTACATGTTAATCATGATGGAATTCGGCGTTCGGCTTATGATTTTCTTGCTTATCCTCATATGACCTTAGAGCGTCTTTCAGATTTTTGGCCACAATTAAAAACAATTGATTCTAAAACAGCAGAATCTTTAGAAATTGAAGCACAATATGCGGTTTATTTAGATAAACAAGCACAAGATATTGCCTCTCTTCAGAGAGATGAGCGTTTAGAAATTCCTTCTTCTCTCGATGTTCAGGCAATTTCAGGTCTTTCAAATGAACTTAAATCAAAAATTCAAGAAGTGTCGCCGCGTTCAATTGCTGATGCACAAAAAATTGATGGCATGACACCCGCCGCGTTATCGCTTATTATTACACATATTCAACGTCAACGACGTGAAAAGGCTAAAACAGCTTAATGAATTTTTCTACAGAAAAAAAATATCAACAATTATTAAATATTGTTCCTTCTGTTTCACGTGAAACGATGGAAAATTTAATTCAGTTTGAGTCTTTAATACTTCAGTGGAATGCACATATTAATTTGATATCTGCTACAACTATACCAGATCTATGGACACGACATATTCTAGATTCAGCACAAATTTTTCCTTTGTATGCTCATTCTTTACATTGGTGTGATTTAGGATCAGGAGGAGGTTTTCCTGCAATTGTGATTGCTATCTTTTTGAAAGAAAAAAAAGCAGGACATATTAATCTTGTTGAAAGTAATGGGAAAAAAGTTGCTTTTTTGCGAACAGTTATTGCTCAACTTAATCTTCCAGCAACGGTTTATCACGCTAGAATTGAAGATATATATCAAAAAATTCCCATATCTGATATTATAACAGCACGGGGATTAGCGCCGCTTGATACTCTTTTACAACTCATTTTTCCTTTATTAACAGAAAAAACAATAGCTCTTTTGCAAAAAGGTCGGGATTACGCTACAGAAATAAAAAATGCCTCTGCCAATTGGCACTTTGATCTGTTAAAACATAAAAGTAAAGTTGATGAAAATTCTGTTATTTTGGAAATTTCTCATATTCGATCATATAGAGGGTAGAGCAAAATGAGCGAAACACGAATTATCGCTATTGCAAACCAAAAGGGTGGAGTCGGAAAAACAACCACAGCAATTAATCTTGCTACAGCTTTAGCGGCTATTGGTGAAAATGTCCTTATTATGGATGTTGATCCACAAGGTAATGCTAGTACAGGTTTAGGGATTGATCGTAATAGCCGTCCTTTATCTTCTTATGATGTTTTGGTTTCGGGCGTTTCAATTACACAGGCGGCTTTAAAAACAGCCGTACCCAATCTTTATATAGTTCCCTCTACACTTGATCTCTTAGGTGTGGAAATGGAAATTTCTTCATCAAAAGATCGCATACAACGCTTACGTAAAGCTCTCTATGATGATCCGGAAATGGAAAAAAAATTCAATTATATTTTAATTGATTGTCCTCCCTCCCTTAATCTTTTAACACTTAATGCTATGGGGGCTGCGGATTCTGTTTTAGTGCCTATGCAGTGTGAATTTTTAGCACTTGAAGGTTTAAGTCAATTACTTGAAACAGTAAAACAAGTGCGATCCGTACTTAATCCATCTTTAGAGATCCAAGGTATTGTTCTAACAATGTATGATGGACGTAATAACCTTTCAAATCAAGTTGTTGAAGATGTACGTTCTTTTATGGGAGATAAAGTTTATCGTACTGTTATTCCACGAAATGTAAGAGTATCAGAAGCGCCTTCTTTTGGCAAACCTGTATTGCTTTATGATCTTAAATGTGCTGGGAGCCAAGCTTATTTGCGTCTAGCATCAGAAATGATTCAACGTGAAAAACAAGCACGTGCTGCTGCTTAAAAATGTAAAATTTTTTGTAAGAAAACTCAAAGAGCAAAATTATGAACGATGATCTATCAAAAAAAAGACTAGGACGTGGATTAGCGGCATTGATTGGAGATATCAATTTAAACAACAATATTGCACGTTCATCAAGCTTTGATAAATTAAATGAATCCGGTAGTCTTTCTGAGCGATTTATTTCTATTGAATCTATTTCATGTAATCCTCACAATCCTCGGCGTCATTTTACTGAAACAGAGCTTGATAATTTGACACAATCAATTCGTCAACACGGTGTGGTTCAACCGGTTATTGTGAGGCCTTTAAGAGATCATCCTCATCGGTTTGAATTGATTGCGGGTGAACGGCGCTGGCGTGCAGCACAACGTGCAAATTTAAGTCAATTACCCGTTATTATTCGTGATGTGGACGATAAAACGGCTTTGGAATTGGCAATTATTGAAAATGTTCAACGTGCAGATCTTAATCCTATCGAAGAAGCAAAGGGATATGAGATGCTTCTAAATGAACATGATTATACGCAAGTAGATTTAGCGCAAGTTATAGGAAAAAGTCGTAGTCATGTTGCAAATACGCTTCGTTTGTTAAAACTTCCAGAAAAAGTACAACAATTCTTAACTGATGGACAACTTTCTGCAGGTCATGCACGTTGTCTTATAACCGTTGATGATCCACAAAATTTAGCTGAGAAAATTATTCGTGAAGGGCTTTCAGTACGTCAAACAGAAATACTTGCATATGAGCAAGCTAATCCTAAAACTAAAAAGCGTACCAATACGGAGAAAGATGCTGAAACAAAATCTTTAGAAAAATTACTTGCAGATGTGATAGGAATGAAAGTTATTATTCGACATGGTAAAAAAGGTGGAGATTTAAAAATACATTACTCTTCATTAGAACAATTAGATGAAATTTGTCGGCGTTTACAAAGTTAATCAATTGTTCTAAAAAGATTTTTTTAACAGTTATCTTTTAAAATTTTTATTATTCTATACATATGCTCTTTAGCAAATTCTATATTTCTTGCAGGTAAAGAGTTTTTTTCATAAGTAGAATTTTCTTCATCAGTAAGTACATACAATGTCGCTTGAAGTGCTAGGTGAGCAACAACAAAATCTTTCGGTGTTATATTATTTTCTTTTAAAATATTTACAAGTTTTGGATTATTAAAAATATAGGAAGCGTATTTTTCAATATTATCATCATAAGTACTGAGATCACTTTTTGTATTTGTTTGTTCTGGTTCTGAAGATAAATTTCTACACTCTGCTTTGATTTTTTCCAGCTTTAAAAGAATATCTTCTGTTAAGGGATAATTTGCAATGAAAGGCGGTATAAAAGAAGGATCATCTATTTCTTGTTTTTTTTCTTGAGCGTATGATACAAAAGGAAAAATGAAGAAAAAACACAATAGAAGTTTAAACATGACGAAAAATTATCCTTTCTTTTTTGAATTTCAATAAATATTTTTCCGTCTGTTATTCTTTATTTTTAGAAAAACATTTGTAAATATAATCGAAATAAAAACAATTATTAGGAATGGTAAAAACACGGTGTTTTTTTAATGCACGTACTTTTTTATTAGATTAATGGGATAATATTTTTTAATGTCTCATAACTGATTAGTTGCTCAAAATGAGTTTTTCACAGCTATTTAAAAGAATTGTTGCTTTGTAAAAATGTTTTTTAACAAATTCAAGATTGTTTAGAAATATAGTATTTTTCTCAGTAGAATATTCCTTTTCAGGTACAAATATGAGAAGCGCTGATATTTCTTTAAGTGCTGAGGTTCCCGCAGCAAAATCTTTCGGTGTTATATTATTTTCTTTTAAAATATTCACAAGTTTTGGTTTACTAGAAATATAGGTAGTGTAGTTTTCAATACTAGAGTGGATACTAGAATCATAAGTTATAAGATTATTTTTTGTTTCTGGAAGTAAGTTTTTACATTCTTTTTCAATTTTTTCCAGCTTTAAAAGAAAATCTTCTGTTAAGGGATAATTTGCAATGAGAGGTGCTATAAGAGAAGAATTATCTGTTTCCTTTTCCTCTGCCATTGTTTGTTGAATATGTATCACGAAAAGAAAAAGCAGGAACAAACGTAATACGAACTTACGCATGGTTAAAAATTGTCCTTTCTTCTTCGAACTTCAGCAAAAACTTCTTCATCTGTTTTTTCTTCCATTACAAGGTTCTTTCGCAATACACTATCATCCCAGCGGAGAAAGGGATTGGTGGCTTTTTCTTGCCCTAAGGTTACTGGTAAAGTCATAGCGTTTTTTGCACGTAGCAAAAAAACTTCCTCTATTCTTTGGTGGAGTTTTTTATTATGTGGGTCAATTGTTAGTGCGAAAAGAGCGTTATTTTTTGTATATTCGTGTCCACAATAGAGAAGTGTTTCATCAGGAAGTTTACGAAGTTTTTTTAAAGAATTCAGCATTTGTGCTGGTTTTCCTTCGAAAAGACGTCCACAGCCCAATGAAAAAAGTGTATCTCCAGCAAAGAGTAAATTCTTTTCAGGAAAATAGTAAGATAATGCGCCTAGAGTATGACCAGGTGTTGAAAGAGCTAAAAGAAGGAGTGAGCCAAAAGAAAAACTTTCATCAGGTTGAAGTGTTTTATCAAGATGATTGATCTTTTCTTTTTCTGCTTCTGGTCCGATAACCGTAGCGTTGTAAACTTGTTTTAATTCTGATAGGGCTTCTACATGGTCGTGATGATGATGAGTTACAAAAATAGTGTTAAGTGTCCAATTGTGGCGCTTTAAGGCATTGTGAATCGCTTTGCCTTCAGGAGCATCTATTGCAGCTGTCATACCACTTTTTTCATCATGAAGGAGTACACCGAAATTGTCTTCTCGACAAATAAACTGTTCAATCAACATATTTTTTCTCCCGAACAGTGTTTGGCGATGAATCTATAAAATAATCGGTAGTGATGATTTTTTTAAGAATCAGATTTGTCCTCTTCTGTAAAAAGTCCTTTTGAATGTTTTATAATTATAGGCATTTGGGTAAGCATGAAAAGGACTGTTATAGGCATGACGCCAAATACTTTGAAACTTGTCCAGAAATTATCGCTAAAATTACGCCAAATTATTTCATTCAAAATGGCAAGAAAAATGAAAAAAAACGCCCAACGATAGGTAAGTTTTTGCCAACCTAAATCATCAAGTTTTAAGGTAGAATCAAGAGCATAACGTAAAAGTGGTTTTTTAAAAAACATCCCTCCAAAAAGTATAAAAGCAAATAAGCTATTAATGATTGTTGGTTTCATTTTTATGAAAGTTTCATTATGAAGCCAGAGAGTTAGAAAGCCAAAAACTAAAACAAATATTCCTGAAATAAGAGGCATAATAGGAATTTGTCTTGCAAGGATCCATGATAAGCTTAGGGAAATAATAATAGCCACCATAAAAATAGCTGTTGCAGGGAAAATAGGCTTACTAAAATTTTGAAAAAATCCAATGTTTTTTATCAGCCATTCTCCCTTATAATTGGCAAAAAAGAAGGCAACCAATGGACCCATTTCCAAAAGAAACTTAAGTGTTGGTGAGAGAGAAATTTTTTTATTGTTATTCATCTTTTTTTCAGAATTATTGTGTAAATTAAGATTAGATAAAGGCTGTTTCATGCGTGTTTTCCTGCAATAGTTTCGGCAAAGTCAGAAGCAGAAAAGGGTTGAAGATCTTCAATATCTTCTCCTATACCGATAAAATAAACGGGTAATTTATATTTTGCTGCGATAGCGACAAGAATTCCTCCTCGTGCAGTCCCATCTAGCTTTGTCATAACTAAACCATTAACACCAGCAATATCACTGAAAATGTCCACTTGGTTGAGTGCATTTTGTCCGGTTGTTGCATCAAGAGTTTGAAGGATTGTGTGGGGTGCTTGGGGGGTGTGTTTTTTTAAAACACGAATAATTTTTGCCAACTCATCCATTAATTCAGATTTATTTTGTAAACGCCCTGCTGTATCAATAATTAATACATCACTGTTTGTTTTTTTTGCTTTTTCATAAGCATCAAATGCTAAGCTGGCGGCATCTGCACCCAATTTTGTCGAAATAACAGGAGAATTGGTACGTTCACCCCAAATGTGTAGTTGCTCAATAGCAGCGGCTCGGAAAGTATCACCTGCTGCCAGCATAACTTTTAATCCCCCTTCTGTTAATTTGGCTGAAAGTTTTCCAATAGTTGTCGTTTTTCCAGTGCCATTTACACCTACCAGCAAAATAACATGAGGTTTATGGCTGAGATCAAGTTCTAATGGTATTGCAACAGGTTCCAGAACTTTTTTGACCTCATCAGCTACAATAGTATGAATATCATCTGGGGAGAGGTTTTTTCCGTAACGACTGGAAGCTAAAGTATTTGTGATGCGTGTTGCCGTCTCTACACCTATGTCAGCTTGGATAAGAATATCTTCGAGCTCTTGCAGTGTATCTTCATCAAGTTTTCTTTTAACAAAGAGATCGCCAATTGATCCGCTTAGGCGTTGTGAAGAAAGGGATAGGCCTTTTTTAAGGCGCCCAAACCACGCTGTCTTTTTTTGTTCAACAGAAGGTTCAGATAAAATTTCTTCATTCTTTTTTTCACGGATGTTGTCTGTGACAATAATTTTACCAGAAAAGGGAATTTTATCAGAATGGGATTCTAGAAATGGAGATTTTTCATCATATTTTGTGAGTATTGACTCTGGATTTTTTGTTTGTTCTTCTTTTTCTGTGTTTATAGAGATTTGATTATTTTTTGTCTTTTCATTTTTGTCTTTATTTTCTTCTATTATATCGCTTTTATCAGGAATAGAAATCTGTTGTTCAATTTCTTGCTCTTGAGATTTGTTAAAAGAGAATATTTTTTTTATAAAAGATTTAGTCATAAGAATTCTCCTGCTCAAGCAGCGTTTAATTTTGGAGGGACAGCAATCAATTTATCGCCATCATGATCAACGATAAGGGCTTGAACAATTGTTCCTGCTTTTGCACCTGTAACTTGTACAAGAGTATAATCTTCTGTTCGTCCGATTTCATCTTTTTCAACGAGAATTGTTTGTAGACTGTTTTGTAAATGAGCAAGATGCTTTTGGTAAGCCATATCACCTGCTTTACGCAATTTTTCAGCACGCAGCTTAACTATTTTACGGTTGATTTGTGGCATACGTGCGGCAGGTGTTCCTTCTCTTGGACTAAAGGGGAAGACATGGAGATGGGTTAAATTACAATCTTTGATTAAGGCAAGACTATTTTGAAACATCTCTTCTGTTTCTGTAGGAAAACCAGCAATTAAGTCGGCACCATAAACCATTGTAGAACGTTTGGCACGCAATTCTTGGCAAAATTGAATGGCATGTTCGCGCAGATGACGCCGTTTCATCCGTTTTAAAATCATATTATCACCTGCTTGCAAAGATAAATGCAAATGGGGCATGATTCTTGTTTCATAAGCTAAAAGATTTATGAGTTCTTCGTCTGCTTCAATAGAGTCAATAGATGAGAGGCGTAATCGGGCTAAGTCAGGGACATGATGCAAAATAGCTGAAGTTAATTTTCCTAGAGTAGCTTTTCCAGGAAGATCGTGGCCATAACTTGTAAGGTCAACACCTGTAAGGACCACTTCTTGGATACCCCCACCTATCAGCTTTTTAATTTGTTCTATGACAGCACCCATGGGAACTGAACGAGATGGTCCTCGTCCATAAGGAATAATGCAAAATGTACAGCGGTGATCGCATCCGTTTTGTACCTGTACAAAAGCGCGGGTGCGCTCTTGCATTGCACTGACCATATGTGGAGCAATTTTTTGTACTTCCATAATGTCATTGATATGCACCTTTTCAGAATGATTAATACCAAAATCAGGAAGTTGACGATAAGAATGAGCGTGAAGTTTATCTTCGTTTCCTAAAACAAGATCTACTTCTGTCATTGAGGCAAAATTTTGTGCTTCTGTTTGGGCTGCACACCCTGTTACAATGATACGCGCATGAGGATTTTCACGTCTTGCTTTGCGGATAGCTTGTTTTGCTTGTCGTACGGCTTCGGCAGTGACAGCACAGGTATTAAAGATAATAGCACCATCTTTAAGTTGATCTAGCCCTGAAGAAGTACTTTCTTTGCGAATGATTTCCGATTCGTAGCTATTAAGTCGACAACCAAAAGTTACAATTTCTATTGCCATCAGGAGTGATCCTTTTTGTAACACCCTGTTAAAGGGCTTAAAAAACCACTAAAGTGATATTTAATTGGTCCTGTCATGATAATATGATCGTCTTCTCGGTAAAAAATATTAAGTTTTCCCTTTGGTAAATTTACATCAACATGGCGCTCTGTAAGTCCACGACGATAAGCAGCCACTGCACTTGCACAAGCAGCACTCCCACATGCTTGTGTTAATCCTGCCCCTCGCTCCCATGTACGTAAATTTAGACTTTTCTTTGACGTTATGCAAGCAATGGAAATATTGCACCGTTCGGGAAACAGGGGATCATGTTCAAGTTTTGGCCCATATTTTTCTAATGGAATATGTTGAATATCATTTTCAACAAAAAAGATAGCATGGAGATTGCCAATGGATATGAGACAAGCGTCTTTTAGGGGACCAGCGATAATTTCTACGTGATTGGTATCAACTATTTCACGTGAAACAGGCATCTCTTTTGCATTGAAATTTGGGCATCCCATATCAACAGAAATGAGATTATCGGTTTGGTATTTTCCTTCAATAATTCCAGCGGGAGTTTCTAAATGAAATTTTTCACCAAAATTGTGATCTTTAAGCCATGCGATGACACAGCGGGTACCATTGCCACAAGCTTTAGCCATTGATCCGTCGGCATTCCATATTTCTATGCGGAAGTCGGTTTTTTTCTGGGTTGGTGTGTGGATAGCCATGATTTGATCAAAATGCATTTCAGGATCTGCCGACAAAGCAAGGATTGCTTGTGGTGTAAGAGCGTATGTGCTTTCACGCATATCAACAACAATAATTTGATTTCCAAGACCGTCCATTTTGCTAAATGGCGTTTTCATGAAATTTCTCTATTTCTAATGATTACTTATAAAAAGATATATGACTGAAAATATTATAAATTTCTAGTGTTTAATAAATATAAAATTGGGCACATAAATTATTTCTTTTAAAATAAGTGATTTTAACCTGTTTTTTTTAATTTGTTAATTTATCTTTGTAACTATAACAAATATTCGCTTAATTTTTTTGTGAACTTATTTATTGTCGTGGGAGAGAGTACAGACATGGCGTTTTCAAAAGTTTCGTTTTTCGTTGCACTATCAACTGTAATGTTTTTAGGGGGATGTTCAACAACACGGTTTGATGGTAATGACGATGGTAACGCATTAGAAGTTTTTTATCCATCTCAACAAATGACAATATTAGAAGCGTCTGATCTGTCGTCTACTTCTTCGTCGATATCTGAAGATGCAAACGCTCCGATGTATGAAAAAGGAGATTCTCAGAGCGATGGACGAATGGCTAGTCTCGAATTGCCAAGTAATGCTACTGATTTATTTCCTGCAAGTGTTGCTGGGGTGTGGAATCTTTCTATGGGAGGAAAAGTTTGCCGGATTGCAACTCCACAAACAAAGTTTGGACAAGGGTACCGTGCTGGTCCTTTACACTGTCCAGGAATTGCTTCCCAAGTGAGATCGTGGGCTGTTAAAGGAAAAAGATTATATTTTTATAATAACTCTGGACGTGTTATCCTCGTTCTTTATTCTTCAAATGTTGATCGTTTTGAGGGACGTACACTTGATGATCATCCCGTTATTTTAAGTCGTTAAATTATTTTTGATCGTTTATGACAAACTAAACTAGACGGACAGATTCTTGAAAAGTATTTGTATTTTTCATTGAGATCGGTTTGAAAAAGGTTTTTTGGATGATTCTCGTTTCAACATGTTATAAGGAGCTTGTTGCTAAAGGAGAGGTTTGTTTTGATCCCGCTCAATTAGCTATAACAGAATATTTTGATCATTTATTAAAAAAAATTGCGGAACAAAATATCTCTCATCCTTTGCCTTGGATATTTTGCTCTTTCTTTAACAGAATATTTAAAAGGAAAAAACAAAATATTTCTTGTGTTGTAAAACAAGGAGATGAAACAGGTTTTTTTCAGGGACTGTATATTTATGGTGAAGTAGGACGGGGCAAAACCATGCTGATGGATTTGTTCTTTTCTTGTTTGCCTAAAGGTCATAAAAAGCGTGCCCATTTTAATGATTTTATGGCTGATGTGCATGAGCGTATTAATTTTTATCGTCAAGCATCTGGGTGTGCAAAATTTAAACAAGATAATCCTATTTTAGCTGTTGCTGAGGATCTTGCACGAGAAGCAAAAGTACTTTGTTTTGATGAGTTTAGTGTAACGGATATTGCTGATGCTATGGTATTGGGGCGGCTTATTTCTGCTCTGTTTGATAAAGGAATTTTCTTTATTGCGACTTCAAATGTGGCGCCAGATAACCTTTATTGTAACGGTTTAAATCGTGAGCTCTTTTTGCCTTTTATTCAAGTTTTGAAAGCATATGTTCGTGTTGTTAATCTTGATGCAAAAACAGATTATCGCCTTGAGAAATCAAATCTACAACAGATGTATGTATCGCCGTTGGGGGTTCAAGCAAATGAATATATGGATCAAGCATGGACACTTGTATTGCAAGGACATAAGGAGATGTCTGATGAGCTTTCTATAAAAGGGCGCTTTATTCCTATTCCGCGCTTTGGTGCAGGATGTGCTCGTTTTGATTATGGGGATTTATGTGCAAAGCCTTTGGCCGCGGCTGAATATTTGTTATTAGGAAAGCATTATCATACGATTTTTATTGATAATGTACCGGTCATGGATGATACATGTCGTAATGAAACAAAACGGTTTATTTTGCTTATTGATATTCTTTATGAGCGCCACATACGGTTGTTTATGTCGGCAGCCGCAGGGATAGGGGATTTGTATAAAGGGCATGCGCAGATTACGGAAACATTTGAATTTCAAAGAACACAATCACGTCTTTTCGAAATGCAAAGCTACGATTATTTAAAACTTTGGGAAGAACATTTTCTTTTGAAGAAGAAGCATTGATTATACTTTTACCTTTACGTAAACTGTCAAAACAATAACTTTTTGAAATTAAAGAAATATAATAATTCTGTTGTATTTTTTTTAAATTCACTTTATCGATACATCGTGATAATTTTCTAATAGTTGTTTCAGCGGAGGGTTGTTGTTTCTGTAAGGAGAGAAATTTGTAAATTTCATTTCTTTACTCCTTTTTATGATATTGTTTGAATATGGTTGAAGTCAAAAATATTCAGTATACGGACGTTGATTGGGTGTGCGCTGAATTATCTAAAAGTTAGGAAAAAATAAAATGGCACGGAAAAAAATAGCTCTCATTGGTTCAGGTATGATTGGTGGTACTTTAGCACATATTATTGGGCTTAAAGAGCTTGCTGATGTGGTCTTATTTGATATTACAGAAGGTGTGCCACAAGGTAAGGCTCTAGATATAGCCGAATCTTCTCCTGTTGATGGTTTTGATATCAGTCTAAAAGGTGCTAATGCTTATGAAGCAATTGAAGGTGCTGATGTTGTTATTGTAACAGCAGGCGTTGCGCGAAAACCTGGTATGAGTCGTGATGAACTTTTGGGCATTAATTTAAAGGTTATGGAACAAGTTGGAGCTGGAATTAAAAAATACGCTTCTTCAGCGTTTGTTATTTGTATTACCAATCCCCTTGATGCGATGGTGTGGGCATTGCAGAAATTTTCAGGTCTCCCTACACATAAAGTGGTTGGTATGGCTGGTGTTCTTGATTCAGCGCGTTTTCGTCATTTCTTATCTGAGGAATTTAAGGTCTCTATTAAAGATGTGACAGCGTTTGTTTTAGGGGGCCACGGTGATACAATGGTTCCTCTCGTGCGTTATTCAACGGTTGGTGGTATTTCTTTGCCTGATCTTATAAAGATGGGCTGGACAACACAGGGAAGAATTGATCAAATTATCCAGCGTACCCGTGATGGCGGTGCAGAAATTGTTGGTTTGTTAAAAACAGGTTCTGCTTATTATGCACCAGCAGCTTCTGCTGTTTCTATGGCTGAGGCCTACCTAAAGGATACTAAGCGTGTTGTGCCTGTTGCAGCTTATCTTTCAGGAGAATATGGGGTTAATGATACCTATGTTGGGGTACCTGTTGTACTTGGTGCAGGTGGTGTTGAACGAGTCATTGAAATTGATCTTGATAAAGAAGAAAGAGGTGCTTTTGATCATTCAGTAAATGCGGTTAAAAAGCTTTGTGAAGCTTGTATTGCTCTTGTACCTAGTCTCAAGTAAATTGAACAAGATTTAATTCATTAAAATAAGTATTTAGAATGTTAAAACTTTAGGATTAATAAGATCCATAAAAGAAAAGGACAAATGCATGAATATCCATGAGTATCAGGCCAAACGTCTGCTTCATGAATATGGAGCACCAATTGCAAATGGTGTCGCTGTTTATTCTGTAGAGCAAGCTGAAAAATGGGCGGAAAAATTGCCCGGACCTCTCTATGTGGTTAAAAGTCAGATACACGCTGGTGGTCGTGGTAAGGGTAAGTTTAAAGAACTTGGTCCTGATGCAAAGGGTGGTGTTCGGCTTGCACAATCTGTTGAAGAAGTTGTTGCAAATGTTCAAGAAATGCTTGGAAAAACTTTGGTAACCAAACAAACTGGTCCAGAGGGTAAGCAGGTCAACCGCCTTTATATTGAAGATGGTGCCGATATTGAACGGGAGCTTTATCTTTCACTTTTGGTTGATCGTAGCGTTGGTCGAATTGCTTTTGTTGTTTCAACAGAAGGTGGAATGGATATTGAAACGGTTGCTGAAGAGACACCAGAAAAAATATTCACGCTTCCCATTGATGCTGTAGAGGGTGTTACTTCTGCTGATTGTGCAAGACTTTGTGATGCGTTGAAACTACAAAGTAGTGCGCGAGAAGATGGTGAAAAGCTTTTTCCGATTCTCTATAAGGCATTTTGTGAAAAAGATATGAGCCTTTTAGAAATCAATCCGCTTATTGTGATGAAAGATGGTCACTTGCGTGTTCTTGATGCGAAAGTTTCTTTTGATAATAATGCTCTGTTTCGTCATCCAGATATTTTAGAATTGCGCGATCTTTCAGAAGAAGATCCAAAGGAAATAGAAGCATCAAAGCATGATCTTGCTTATGTTGCTCTTGAGGGTACGATTGGTTGCATGGTTAATGGTGCTGGGCTTGCTATGGCAACAATGGATATCATTAAGCTTTATGGAGCAGAGCCAGCGAATTTTTTGGATGTTGGTGGTGGAGCATCAAAAGAAAAGGTGACAGCTGCTTTTAAAATTATTACGGCCGATCCAAATGTTAAGGGCATTTTGGTTAACATTTTTGGTGGTATTATGCGTTGTGATGTCATTGCTGAAGGTGTGGTTGCTGCTGTTCGTGAGGTTGGTTTAAAGGTTCCCTTGGTTGTTCGTCTTGAAGGTACTAATGTTGAGCAAGGTAAAGCAATTATCAATGAGAGTGGTTTGAATGTTATTCCTGCTGATGATTTAGATGATGCTGCCCAAAAAATTGTTGCAGCCGTGAAGGGAGCTTAAGCTATGTCAATTCTTGTGAATAAAGAGACAAAAGTTCTCGTTCAAGGGCTTACAGGAAAAACAGGAACGTTTCATACAGAACAGGCGCTTGCTTATCATGGTACGCAAATGGTTGGTGGCGTTAATCCTAAAAAGGGTGGAGAAACATGGGAAGGTTCAAAAGGCGAAACTCTTCCTATTTTCGCTAATGTTGCAGAAGCAAAAGAAAAAACAGGTGCAGATGCTTCCGTTATTTATGTTCCTCCTGCAGGGGCTGCGGCAGCTATTATAGAGGCTATAGAAGCTGAAGTTCGTTTAATTATCTGTATTACGGAAGGTATTCCCGTTATGGATATGGTTAAAGTGAAGGCGCGATTAGAAAACTCAAAGTCTCGTCTTATTGGTCCTAATTGTCCCGGTATTCTTACACCAAATGAATGTAAAATTGGTATTATGCCTGGTTCTATTTTTAGAAAAGGTTCTGTTGGGGTTGTCTCGAGGTCGGGAACTTTAACTTATGAAGCCGTTTTTCAAACGAGTCAGGAAGGTCTCGGACAAACAACTGCTATAGGGATTGGTGGCGATCCTGTTAAGGGCACTGAATTTATTGATGTGTTGGAAATGTTTTTAGCAGATGATGAAACCGAGTCTATTGTTATGATTGGTGAGATTGGTGGTTCTGCTGAAGAAGAAGCAGCACAGTTTTTGCAAGATGAAGCAAGAAAAGGTCGTAAAAAGCCAGTTGTTGGCTTTATTGCTGGCCGTACGGCTCCTCCAGGACGTACAATGGGACATGCTGGTGCTGTTATTTCTGGTGGTAAAGGTGGAGCAGAAGATAAAATTGCGGCAATGGAATCAGCAGGGATTCGTGTATCTTCTTCGCCATCACAGATAGGTAAGACTTTGATGTCAGTTTTGAAAGGCTAAAAGAAAGTTTCACCTGAATAAGAAAAGGTTCTTAGATTCAGGTGAAAAAGCTTGAGTATAAAAAGGTAAAACTTTTTTGAATGTTCGAATCACTGCTTGTTTGTAAGCATTTAAAGGTCAAAAAGAGATATAAGGAGACGGAATAAATGTTCCGGAGAAGTATATGGCAAGGCAGGACGAAATAAATAGCCTTTTTGCACAGACATCATTTCTTTATGGTGGGAATGCGGATTATATAGATCAACTTTATGCTCAATATGAAAAAGATCCTACCAGTGTTGATTCACAGTGGCGTGCTTTTTTTGAAGGACTTCATGATAATAAAGAAGATGTTCTTAAAAATGCTGAAGGAGCAACATGGCAGCGTGATCATTGGCCATTAAAAGCAGAGGGTGAATTGATTTCTGCTCTTGATGGTGATTGGTCTTCTCTTGAAAAATATTTTGGCGATAAATTAAAGGAAAAAGCAATAACAGTTGCTGCACAAAAGGGAAAAACTTCCAGTGAACAAGATATTATTCGAGCAACACGTGATTCCGTTCATGCAATTATGATGATTCGTGCGTTTCGAGAACGGGGACATCTTCATGCGCAACTTGACCCTCTTCAATTGGCCGAAAAACAAGAAGATTATAAGGAACTTTCTCCAGAAGCTTATGGTTTTACCCCAGCTGATTACGAGCGTCCTATTTTTATTGATAATGTTTTAGGGTTGGAATGTGCAACTATTCCGCAAATGCTTGAGATTCTCAATCGTACCTATTGTTCAACAATCGGTGTGGAATATATGCATGTTTCTGATCCGGTTCAGAAAGTATGGCTTCAAGAACGCATTGAAGGGCGAGATAAAAAAAATTCTTTCACACAACAAGACAAGAAAGCTATTCTGAATAAGCTTATTCAGGCAGAGGGATTCGAACAGTTTTTAGACACTAAATATAAAGGTACAAAGCGTTTTGGACTCGATGGTGGTGAGGCGCTGATTCCCGCTCTTGAACAGATTATCAAATGTGGTAGTGCTTTGGGGGTTAGGGAAGTTATTTTAGGAATGGCACATCGTGGTCGTTTAAATGTTCTTTCACAAGTTCTTGCCAAACCGCATAGGGCTATTTTTCATGAATTCAAAGGGGGATCTTACAAGCCTGATGATGTGGAGGGATCCGGTGATGTCAAATATCATTTGGGAACTACCGCTGATCTGGACTTTGATGGTAAAAAAGTTCATTTATCGCTGTTGGCCAATCCATCTCATCTTGAGATTGTTGATCCGGTTGTCATGGGAAAAGCACGTGCTAAACAAGATCAACTTATGGGACCTGCGCATACTGATTTACTCCCATTAAGTGAGCGTTCAAAAGTGATGCCATTGCTTATTCATGGTGATGCCGCTTTTGCAGGACAAGGCGTTATCCAAGAAACTTTTGGTCTTTCAGGTCTTAAAGGTTATCGTGTTGCAGGCTCACTTCATGTTATTATCAATAACCAGATTGGTTTTACAACATCTCCACGTTTTTCACGTTCTTCGCCTTATCCATCAGATGTCGCAAAAATGATTGACGCACCAATTTTCCATGTGAATGGTGATGATCCTGAGGCAGTTGTTTTTGTTGCCAAAATAGCAACAGAGTTTCGCCAAATTTTCCATAAACCAGTGGTTATTGATATGTTTTGTTATCGCCGTTATGGGCATAATGAAGGTGATGAACCTTCCTTTACGCAGCCGCTTATGTATAAAGCAATACGTAATCATAAAACAACACTTCAACTTTATAGTGACCAATTGGTAGCAGAAGGAATGATTTCTTCAGAAGAGATTGAGCAACAAAAAAAATTATGGCGCGATAAGCTTGAAGGTGAACTTGAAGCGAGTGCTTCTTATAAGCCTAATAAGGCTGATTGGCTTGATGGAAGCTGGACGGGACTCAAAGCTTTTAGTAGTTCTGATGAGCAGCATTCTAGAACAACTGGTGTTGAATTAAAAACTTTAAAGGAAATTGGTCAGAAAATTGTTGAAATTCCGGCGAATTTTCACGTTCACAAAACCATTCAACGTTTTTTAAATAATCGTGCTAAAATTTTTGAAACCGGTGAGGGTGTTGACTGGGCAACCGCTGAAGCTTTAGCTTTTGGTTCACTTTGTTTGGAAGGTGCACCAGTTCGTCTTTCCGGTGAAGATGTTGAACGGGGAACTTTTTCACAACGTCATTCAGTTCTTTATGACCAAGAAAATGAGGCGCGTTATATTCCTTTGAATCATTTACAAAAGGGGCAAGCGCTTTATGACGTTGTTAATTCTATGCTTTCTGAAGAAGCTGTTCTTGGTTTTGAATATGGATATTCTCTTGCTGAACCACGAGGATTAACACTTTGGGAAGCACAATTTGGTGATTTCTCTAATGGTGCACAGGTCATTTTTGATCAATTTATTTCATCCGCAGAGCGTAAGTGGCTTCGTATGTCTGGTCTTGTGTGTTTATTGCCTCATGGTTTTGAAGGGCAAGGGCCGGAGCATTCTTCTGCACGTTTAGAACGGTTTCTTCAACTTTGTGCGGAAGATAATATGCAGGTTGCTAATTGTACAACCCCTGCAAATTATTTTCATATTTTGCGTCGACAAATTAAGCGTGATTTCCGGAAGCCATTGATTTTGATGACACCGAAATCACTTTTACGTCATAAGCGAGCTGTTTCTTTTCTCAATGAAATGGGGCCAGAAACAAGTTTTTGTCGTGTGTTGCTTGATGATGCAGAATGTCTCAAAGATTCTGTCATTAAGTTGCAAAAAGATAATAAGATTCGCCGTGTCGTTCTTTGTACTGGTAAGGTTTATTACGACCTTTATGAAGAACGTGAAAAAAGGGGTATTGATGATGTTTACCTCCTTCGTGTTGAACAGCTTTATCCTTTCCCTGCGAAAGTTTTGGTGAATGTATTATCGCGCTTTTTGCAGGCGGAAGTTTTTTGGTGCCAAGAGGAACCAAAAAACATGGGGGCTTGGTCATTTATTGAGCCTTATTTGGAATGGGTTTTGACGCATATTAATGCGCAATATTCACGTGCTCGTTATGCAGGACGTCCTGCGAGTGCGTCACCGGCCTCTGGGTTAATGGTGAAACACCTTGAACAACTGGCTGCGTTTCTTAAAGACGCGTTAGGTTCTTAATTTATTACTACTCTGATGTATGGAAAAATATTATGACTACTGAAATTCGTGTTCCTACTTTGGGCGAATCGGTTACCGAAGCAACGGTTGGCAAATGGTTTAAAAAACTTGGCGAAGCTGTCGCTATGGATGAGCCTTTGGTTGAATTAGAAACTGATAAGGTAACCGTTGAAGTTCCTTCTCCTGTTGCTGGGAAATTATCTGAAATCATTGCAAAAGAAGGCGATACGGTTGAAGTAAATGCTCTTTTAGGAGTGGTGAAAGCTGGAGAAGCTGGTATCTCCCAATCACTTTCACCTTCTGCTACACTTGTTCCAGCGGCTTCATCTGAATCGGAGAAGCCTGCTTTGAGCAGTGCAATGCCTCCTTCTCCTTCAGCAGCAAAATTGATGGCTGAAAATAATGTTGCAAAAAGCGATATTTCAGGTTCTGGAAAACGTGGACAAATTCTTAAAGAAGATGTTCTTGGTGGATTAAAACAAAGTACAAATGCTCCTACACCCTCTTCTTCTGCGACGAGTTCTTCGGCACCTCCTGTCCAAGAAACACGTGAAGAGCGGGTTCGTATGACGAAATTGCGTCAAACAATTGCTCGCCGTCTTAAAGATGCACAAAATGTAGCAGCAATGTTGACCACATTTAATGAGGTTGATATGTCAGCGGTGATGGATTTGCGCAAGCGTTATAAGGATCTTTTTGAAAAGAAACATGGTGTTAAGCTTGGTTTTATGGGTTTTTTTACCAAGGCTGTTTGTCATGCATTAAAAGAACTTCCTGCTGTTAATGCAGAGATTGATGGGACAGATATTGTTTACAAAAACTATGTCAATGTTGGAATTGCTGTTGGAACGGATAAAGGGCTTGTTGTTCCAGTGGTGCGAGATGCAGATCAAATGTCATTGGCAGAGATTGAAAAAGAGATTGGTCGTTTGGGGCGTCTTGCGCGTGATGGAAAATTAGCCGTTTCTGATATGCAGGGCGGAACTTTTACCATTACCAATGGTGGTGTGTATGGATCGTTGATGTCAACACCGATTTTGAATGCACCACAATCTGGTATTTTGGGAATGCATGCGATTAAAGAGCGAGCAATGGTTGTTGAGGGTCAAGTTGTGATCCGCCCCATGATGTATTTAGCGCTTTCTTATGATCACCGTATTGTGGATGGGCAAGAAGCTGTGACTTTCCTTGTGCGTGTTAAGGAAAGCTTAGAAGATCCGGAACGCCTTGTTCTTGATTTGTAAAATACAGTTTTCAGGATGAAAGGAGAAACGGATGTCTTATGATGTGGCTGTGATCGGAGCGGGTCCAGGTGGTTATGTAGCAGCAATAAAAGCGGCGCAACTGGGACTTAAAGTAGCAATTATTGAAAAGCGTACAACATTAGGAGGAACATGTCTCAACGTTGGTTGTATTCCTTCTAAAGCGTTGCTGCATGCTTCAGAAGTGTTTTCTGAAACCCAGCATGGTTTTGAAACGCTTGGTATTTCTATTGGTAAATCTAAGCTTAATCTTGAACAAATGATGGTTCATAAGAAAGCTGTGGTGACAGCCAATACGAGTGGTGTTTCTTTTTTGATGAAAAAAAATAAAGTTGATACTTTTTTTGGGACAGCCAAAATTTTGAGTGCGGGTCATGTGGAAGTTGTTGCCAGAGATGGTAATAAACAAACAATTGAGACAAAAAATATTATTATTGCTACCGGTTCAGAGAGTTCAGGCATTCCAGGGGTGAATGTTGAAATTGATGAAAAGACTATTGTTTCTTCTACGGGAGCTCTTTCACTTGAAAAAGTACCAACGCATATGATTGTAGTAGGTGCTGGTGTCATTGGTTCAGAACTTGGATCAGTTTGGAGCCGTTTAGGTGCTAAAGTGACCATTATTGAGTATCTTAATAAAGTTTTGGGCTCAATGGATGGTGAAGTTTCACGGCAATTTCAGAAATTAATGGAAAAACAGGGGATTGAATATAAAACGGGTGCAAAGGTAACAGCTGTTACACAATCTGGCTCAACTGCTCAGGTGAGCTTTGAATCTGTCAAAGGTGGTGAATCTGAAACTTTAGAGGCTGATGTTGTGCTTATTGCTACTGGACGTTCTCCTTATACAGAGGGGCTTGGATTACAAGAGGCTGGTGTTCAGTTAGATGAACGCGGATTTATTGCAATTGATGCTCATTGGCAGACGAATGTTCCAGGAATTTATGCGATTGGTGATGTCGTAAAAGGACCAATGCTAGCACATAAAGCAGAGGAAGAAGGCGTTGCTGTGGCAGAAATTTTGGCAGGTCAAAAAGGGCATGTTAATTTTGATGTTATTCCTAGTGTTGTTTATACACAGCCGGAAATTGCGAGTGTAGGAAGGACAGAAGAAGAGCTAAAAACTGCTGGTATTGAATATAATGTTGGCAAATTTCCTTTTATGGCCAATGGTCGTGCACGTGCAATGCAAAAGAGTGATGGGTTCGTTAAAATCCTTTCTGATAAAAAAACAGATCGGGTATTAGGGGGGCATATTCTTGGATTTGGTGCTGGTGAAATGATCCATGAAATTGCAGTTTTAATGGAATTTGGAGGTTCATCAGAAGATCTGGGACGTTGTTGCCATGCACATCCTACCTTATCAGAAGCCGTGCGTGAGGCAGCTTTGGCAACATTTGCTAAACCACTTCATATTTAAAAAGCTTTTAAAAAGTAAATTTTAAAAGGCACATGAGGCAGAAAATATTTGTGAAGCATGCAACAACATTTTAAAACTTTAAAAAAGAATATAACCAATTGTATTGAAATGTTCCATTTGTTGTATGCTTTTCGATAATTACTGTTTTAGATATCTGTTGTGCAGTTTTGATTGATTATTCTGTTGTGCACTATCGTTTAGAGCGGTGGTGTTTAGTCTATGTAAAGTTTTATATATGGGGTAGTTTTTATACTGTTATAAAATATTTAAGATAGGATTCTGAGCCTATCTGGGTGCTTTGTGTTAAGAAGACATCTCTCAAAATGCTCAAATCTACTTCGCGAGGGTGTTCGTGAATGGTATAGCTGTAAAAGTTCCTCTTGAAATATATGAAATTCATTCAAACTGTTATAAGACCTATTGTGCACCATCATCTTTATGTTTAGTAAAAGTACACGCTGGCATTATAATACACTTTTTCAGTTCTTAATATTGCTAAAGCTCTTTATTATTTGAGAATTTTCATAAGAGAATTTTTATTCTGTTCTTTTATCATTTTACCTCACACGCTCGTTTTGTTTGTGATGTGCAGACAAAAGATTTTAATTACTTCAATGTGAGAGAGTTTGTGATTAAGAGAATTTTACAGTATTCAGCGTTATGAATCAAGTTGAAAATGATGATTTATTGTTATAAATCAAATCGTTATATATGAAGAGGGAAGTCAAAAGGAATTCACTCAAAGAAATTGAATTGTTTAATGATTGGTGTAGGTTAAGGATCTTTGTCATTTAAGATGAAGAGGCGAGGAATTGAATATTCTACAAAATACCGCTCTTCTTTAAAAGAGCGGTATTTTTATATCTTTTGTTTATGACACTATCTTTTTGATGATAATGACAAGTTATACAGTGTGATTAAATTAGTTTTTTCTTCTCTGTTTTTCTTGATCATTGCTCGCTATGTCTTAAAAAGATGCTATGTCTCTTCTTTAGGGTTGTTAAGAAATCGCAATGTTGCCAAAATATAACGAATAGCTAAAATTTTTTTGAAAACCATAATTACACGAGAATATTAAGTTTGTTTTCATTGGGCAGTTTTGTGATAACTTAAAAAATCAAGCATATGCTTTCTATAGGTATTAAAATTGTAATTTTTTATCCTCTTGTTGTTCTCTTATAAAAGTGGGAAGCCCCATATGATCAAGATATTTAAGGAAAGGGTGGGGTGGTAATTCTTCCACATTGACCATAGTTTTAACATCCCATTCACCTGTGGCAATAAGAAGAGCTGTTGCCGCTGCTGGTACGCCAGCCGTATAGGAAATGCCTTGTGCCCCAGTTTCATGAAAAGCTTGTTTGTGATCGGCTATATTATAGATAAAAATTTCTCGCAGGTGTCCATCTTTTTCGCCTTTAATAAGATCTCCAATACAGGTTTTTCCTGTGTAGTCTGGGGCGAGAGAGGAAGGGTCGGGTAAGACGGCCTTTACGACTTTCAAGGGCACGACTTCTTGTCCTTCTGCTGTCTTAATGGGCTGTTCAGATAAGAGACCAAGATTTTTTAGAACCGTAAAAACAGTGATATAACGATCACCAAATCCCATCCAGAAACGGACATTCTCTACATCAAGATTTTTGGAAAGTGAATGAATTTCATCATGTCCTGTCATATAGGCTTTTTGTTTTCCCACAACGGGAAGATCCCATTCATGGCTGATTTCAAACATTTTATTGGAAGTCCATTTTTTATTTTGCCATGACCATACTTGTCCTGTAAATTCACGGAAGTTAATTTCTGGATCAAAATTTGTAGCAAACCAACGTCCATGATTTCCGGCATTAATATCAATAATATCAATATCTGTGATTTTATCAAAATAATCATCGCGCGCTAATGCTGCATAAGCATTCACTACACCTGGGTCAAAACCTGCTCCTAAAATAGCGGTTATACCAGCTTTTTCACATTCTGGACGCCGAGGCCATTCATAATTGCCATACCAAGGAGGTGTTTCACAAATTTTCAATGGGTCTTCATGAATTGCGGTATCGATATAAGCGCATTTGGTTTCAATACAAGCTGAAAGAACAGACATATTAAGAAAGGCAGAACCAACATTAATGACAATTTCGCATTTGGTCTTTTGGATGAGCTTTATAGTTTCTTCTACATTCATGGCATTGAGCGAATGGCTTTTGAGAACACCTTGCTCTTTCATTGTGTTTTTTTCTTTAATAGAAGCAATGATGGCTTCACATTTTTTGAGTGTTCGTGACGCAATATGAATTTCACCAAGAATATCATTGTTTTGAGCACATTTGTGTGCAACAACTTGTGCAACACCTCCAGCACCAATAATGAGAACATTTTTTTTCATTGTAGGTCCATCTCCCTTTTTAATACTGTTGTATGACGTTTTTTATGGTTTATCTTTATGAAAGGCTTTCCTGATAGTCGCTATAGCTGAATTGGCGTTGAAGTGTTAATGTACCATCGCACTCTTTGAGAACAATAGCAGGCATTGTAACGCCATTAAACCAGTTTTTCTTGACCATTGTATAACCTGCTGCATCCTGAAAAGACAGTCTATCGCCTATTTTAAGAGGTTTTTGAAATTGAAATGTTCCAAAAATATCGCCGGCAAGACAAGATTTTCCACAAATCATAATTTCGTGTGGTCCTTGATTAGGTTCTAATTTAGCATTTTCACGATAAATGAGAAGATCAAGCATATGTGCTTCAATTGAGCTATCAACGATGGCTAGATTCTTTTCATTATACAATGTGTCAAGAACACTGACTTCTAATGTGGTGCTTTTGGTAATAGCAGCTTCTCCTGGTTCTAGAAAAAGAGTGACACCATGAGTTTTAGAAAATTGTTTTAAGCGTTTTGCGAAAGCTTCTAGAGGATAATTTTCAGCCGTAAAATGGATTCCACCGCCAAGGCTTATCCAGTCAACAGCAGAAAAAAGTTCTGCAAATTTTTCTTCCATATACCCAAGCATTTGGTTAAAAAGATTAAAGTCAGCATTTTCACAATTGTTATGGATCATCAATCCGTTGATAAGTGGCAGAATTTCTTTGATAGCGCTTTGGTTTGTTTCTCCTAAGCGGCTAAAAGGGCGTGAGGGGTTGGCAAGATCAAAATTTGATGCGCTCATTCCTGGGTTTAACCTTAAACCTCTTTGAATGGTTTTTGTTGCATCAGAAAAGCGTTGAAGCTGTTGGATGGAATTAAAGATGATTTTATCTGCATAACCACAGGCTTCATCAATTTCATCATCTGCCCAAGCCACTGAATAAGCATGGGTTTCTTTGCCAAATTTTTCTCTTCCTAAACGTAGTTCATAAAGGGATGATGATGTGGTTCCATCCATGAACTCAGACATTAAATCAAAAACACTCCATGTGGCAAAACATTTTAAAGCAAGTAAAATTTTAGCTCCGGACATTTCCCGTAAATGAGAAATTGTTTGCATGTTTTTGATGAGTTTCGATTTGTCTATAAGATAATAGGGGGTTTTTATCATCATTTATTCATTCTTTTTTGAAGGATCTTATTGCCAAGATCAACGTTTAGTACAAAGAGTAACAGAATGTCTCAAGAAAAAAGAATCTTAAGAAAAGAATCTGTTTCTGTCTAGCAAGAGAAAGGCTTTCTGTAATTACTGTTGTTTATTATGTTGAGTTTTTTGTTATGAGTATGAAAAAAAAATTATATTATGCTTTAGCTTTTGTATTTGTTAGCATTTTTTTCATTATAACAACCACTCTTGTTAATTGGGGGCAAAATAGAAGTGACGCTAAAGCCAAACTGGTTACTCATACTTCTGTCCAAGATAGTTCGGTGCCTCTGATTTTTACGGGGCGTAGAGAACTTAATGGTTTCAAAGGTTATCGTCATTATCGGCGTGGTTATCGTAAATACAGTGATAATTGGTGGTATCCTGAAGTGGCATTTGTTACATCACCGCACTTAAGCACAAAAGGCGCATCATTAAAAGTTGTACCAGATGCTAAAAAAGTGTTTTTAACGTCTTCTTCGGAAAAATTAGAAAAAAAAGAGCCATGGATGCTTAAACAACATATTGAATCTTGCCGTGCGCGTTATCGCTCTTATAATAAAAATGATAATAGTTTTCAGCCTTTTCATGGGGGGCGTAGGCAGTGTTTATCACGCTTTTTTAAAGGATAGAAATTAAATAAAATTTTAATTGCTTCTTGTCGTGGGCGTTATTGTTCTTACAATAAAGAGAAGACTTGTGTGGTGCGCAGTATTTTCATGCAAGCATTGTTTTTTTTAAAATTTAAATGCTTTTAAGTTTTATTAAATCTTATTATCATTAAGTGTGGAATGGGGGGGTGAGAATATAAGTTTTTGTTTTGTCGATGACAAAATATTAAGGTAAAATGGAGTTTAAAGAATGACAACACGGGAAGCAATGTTGGTATTGCTCGTTTTGCTTCCTTTTGGTGGAAGTGCTGTCATTGGCTTTTTTCGTTCGACAGCAAAAAATAATGAAGCGTGGTTTGCTGGGGTCGTCGCACTTTTCTGTCTTATTTTTACAATAATGCTTTATCCGGAAGTTCGCGGAAACCACATAGTGCGTTTAGATATTTCTTGGCTTCCAGAATGGGAAAGCGATTTGATTCTCCGCATAGATGGTTTGTCCTGGCTTTTTTGCTTGCTTATTACAGGGATTGGGCTGCTTGTTGTCATTTATTCACGTTATTACATAGATCCAGCGGATTCTGTACCGCGTTTTTTTTCCTTTTTTTTGGCCTTTATGGGATCAATGATAGGAATAGTTTTATCAGGTAATCTCGTCTTTTTGGTTGTTTTCTGGGAACTTACCAGTATTTTTTCTTTTTTGCTGATCGGCTATTGGTACCATAATGCAAGTGCGCGTGAGGGTGCGCGTATGGCTCTAACGATCACAGGTTTTGGCGGCTTTGCTCTTTTTATTGGAGTTTTATTGATTGGGTATACTGTTGGCAGTTTTGATTTGGATAAGGTGCTACAGTCTGGAGATATGATCCGGTCAAGTTCTCTTTATAGTCCTATCCTTATTTGTATTTTATTGGGAGGGTTAACAAAAAGCGCGCAATTTCCCTTTCATTTTTGGCTACCTAACGCGATGGCTGCTCCAACTCCCGTATCGGCTTATTTGCATTCGGCAACAATGGTAAAAGCGGGATTGTTTTTGCTTGTTCGTTTATGGCCTGTGCTCTCTGGAACAGAATCTTGGTTTTGGCTGGTTGGCTTTTCAGGACTCTCAACTCTTCTTCTAGGTGCCTATTTTTCCATGTTTCAGCAAGACTTGAAAGGACTGCTTGCTTACTCGACTATTAGTCATCTTGGATTAATTACAACACTTTTAAGTCTTGGTAGTCCACTTGCATGTGTTGCGGCGATCTTTCATATGGCCAATCATGCTACTTTTAAAGCTTCTTTATTTATGGCTGCTGGCATTATTGATCACGAGACGGGAACACGTGATATGCGTAAACTGTCAGGGCTTTATCGTTCTATGCCTATCACAGCAACTCTTGCTTTAGTTGCGAGTGCAGCGATGGCTGGGGTTCCTTTGTTGAATGGTTTTTTATCGAAAGAGATGTTTTTTGCTGAAGCTGTTGAAACGCATATGGAATCATGGCTCGATTGGATTGCGCCTTATGTGGCAACGCTAGCTAGTCTGTTTAGTGTGACCTATTCTATACGCTTTATTCATGGCGTTTTTTTAGGACCAAAGCCTGACAATTTACCCAAGACTCCCCATGAACCACCGCATTTCATGCGTTTACCAATGGAGCTTTTGGTGTTTATTTGTTTAGCGGTTGGTATTTTTCCTAATTTAACAATAGGACCTATTTTAGATAATGCGGTCGTGTCTGTTTTAGGACCAATGACAATTCCTTATAGTTTGGCTGTTTGGCATGGGTTTAACACTCCATTAGTGATGAGCTTTGTTGCATTATTAGGGGGCGGATTGCTCTATGCTGTTGGGCATCGTTATTTTTTATCCTGTGATGATGGGGCTCCTTTTTTCCGTCACTTAAAAGGACCGCGTATTTTTGAACGCATTCTCGTAATTATTTCTTGGAAATGGGCCCGTGCGGTGGAGTCTGCTTTGTCAACACGCCGTTTGCAGATCCAATTGCATTGGATTTTTTGGGTCTGTTTTGCCTTTGTTGGTCTTTTACTTTGGTGCGATGGTTTCATTCCAGTGGGGACATTACCGCTTTTTCCACTTGATATTCCTTTTCTCGCTCTTTGGCTGGTTGGCGGATTATGTGCGCTTTTAGTTGCTTGGCGAGCAAAGTTTCATCGTCTTGCTTCACTTATGCTTTTAGGGGGAGCTGGTTTGATGACTTGTGCAACCTTTTTATGGCTTTCTGCTCCTGATTTAGCAATAACACAATTGGTTGTTGAGGTTGTTACAGTCGTTTTATTATTGCTTGGTTTACGGTGGTTGCCTAAACGTTTGCATGACCCTGGGCCAGCTGCTGTTCATTTTTGGGTTCGTTTGCGTCGTTTCCGTGATTTCATCATATCCCTTGTAGGAGGTGCTGGTGTAGCATGGCTTTCTTTTGCAGTGATGACACGTCCCCAAGGTACAACGATTTCTGATTTTTTTCTAACGCATGCTTACTCAGATGCTGGTGGTCGCAATGTTGTGAATGTGTTATTGGTTGATTTCCGTGGTTTTGATACCATGGGAGAAATTGTGGTTTTGGGTGTTGTTTCCCTTACTGTTTTTGCACTCTTACGACGTTTTCGTCCTGCGCCTGAGAGTATTGATGCGCCTTTTCAACAACGTATCCAGAAAGCCTTTGATATAGCACAGCCTAATCGAAATGTGGGAGATACAGTATTGAATTATTTAGCTGTTCCTGCTGTTATTATGGGTTGGCTCTTTCCAATTATTATCGCTTTTGCTATTTATTTATTCATGCGAGGGCATGATCTGCCAGGAGGTGGATTTGTCGGTGGTATTACTTTGGCTATAGGATTTATTTTACAATATCTTGCACGCGATATTCGGTGGGTGGAAACGCATTTGAGAGTTTTACCTTTGCGTTGGATAGGCTTTGGTTTATTATTGTCAGTCGTAACGGGGATGGGCTCTTGGTTTTTTGGATATCCTTTTTTAACATCCTTTTTTCGATATATTCATCTTCCGTTAATTGGGAAAGTTCCCATGGCATCTGCTTTTTTGTTTGATTTTGGTGTGCTTTCTCTTGTGTTAGGAGCAACTGTTCTCATTTTAATTGCACTTGCACACCAGTCAATTCGGAGTTACCGAATCGGTAAGAAACCTATTTTAAAAGAGAAGGAAAATTAATGGAAATTGTTCTTTCTTTGGGTATCGGTGTTTTTGTCGGATCAGGTATTTGGCTTGTTTTGCGTCCACGTACTTTTCAAGTCATTCTTGGTTTGTCCTTGATCTCCTATGGTGTTAATCTTTTTATATTTTCAATGAGTAGACCGCGTAGTAATGCTGCTCCAATTGTTGATCCTACCACTGTTATTAATCCAGCTAATTATGTCGATCCTCTTCCACAAGCCTTGGTTTTAACTGCGATTGTGATTGGTTTTGCAACAACAGCTTTATTTTTAGTTATCTTGTTGGTTTCACGTGGTTTAACGGGTTCTGATCACGTTGATGGACGTGAGGTGCAATAATGGAAATAGGAGTGCATCATCTCCTTATTTTGCCTATTCTTTTGCCGTTAATCACTGGAGCACTTCTTCTTTTTTATGATGAACGTCGTGCAAGACTTAAATCATTCATCAGTCTTTCTTCTGCGGGACTGTTGGTCGTTACTGCCATTTTATTGATTATACGTACTCTTGAAATAGCACCGGCTTGCGATGTTTATCGACTTGGTAATTGGCCGTCTTCTTTTGGAATTGTTTTAGTCCTTGATCGCTTAAGCGCTATGATGCTTTTACTTTCCAGCTTGTTGGTGACTAGCGTGTTGGTTTTTGCGCGGGCTCATTGGTACAAAGCTGGTTCTCATTTTCAGTCACTAATGCAATTTTTTATGGTGGGGATAAATGGTGCTTTTTTGACTGGCGATTTATTTAATTTATTTGTGTTTTTTGAAGTTATGTTAACGGCTTCCTATGGGCTTGCTTTGCATGGTTCTGGTCAGACGCGCGTGCGTGCAGGGTTGCATTATGTTGTGGTTAATCTTGTTGCTTCATTATTTTTTTTAGTTGGTATAGCGCTCATTTATGGAGTCGTTGGTACTCTTAATATGGCCGATTTGGCTGTTAAAATAAAATATATATCTTCTACAGATATTGTTTTGTTCGAAATAGGTGTTGCACTTTTAGGTATTGCTTTTTTGCTTAAAGCGGGTATGTGGCCGCTTAATTTTTGGTTGGTGCCAACTTACAGTGCAGCAGCAGCGCCTGTTGGAGCTTCTTTTGCACTTTTGAGCAAGGTTGGTATTTATATTATTTTACGTTTAACGTTGCTATGGTTTGGTCCTGAAAGTGAATATTTTAACCATTTTGGTCATACAGTTTTGTTTTATGGTGGGCTTGCCACTATGATTATTGGTTTTATTGGAGTATTGGCGAGCCAAGTTTTGGTGCGTTTGGCAGCTTATAGCGTTCTTGTCTCTTCTGGCACATTGTTGGCTGCGATCGGGATAGGCAATGCAGCACTGACAGCAGGCGCACTTTTTTATATTGTTTCTTCAACTTTAGCACTGGGAGCTTTTTTTCTTTTGGTAGAGTTGGTAGAACGCTGTCAAGATGTGGCTGCTAATGTTCTTGCTGTCACAATGGAGGTGTATGGTGACGATGAAGAGGAGGAAGAAGATGAAGTTGGCATCTATTTTCCAGTAACCTTGGCAATTCTTGGAGCTTGTTTTGGTATCTGTGCCATTTTGATTATTGGATTGCCGCCTTTTTCTGGTTTTGTTGCTAAATTTATGATGTTCATGGCAATTTTAAACCACAGTAGAGAGGATTTTTCTGCTTCTCTTCCGGTTTACCAAGATTGGCTTTTTGTAGTTTTTGTCACTCTCTCTGGTTTTGCGGCTTTGATTGCATTGACACGAACGGGTATCCGAACTTTTTGGGTTTCTCTTGAAGGGCGTATTCCTCGTGTGCAAGTGATAGAATTTGCGCCTATTGCCGTTCTCCTTGCTTTGTGTTTTCTTATAACAATTGTAGCCAGTCCTGTTAGTCATTATATGTCTGAAACTGCTAAGACTTTGTATGAACCTCAAAACTATATTGGGAGCGTTTTAACGGATTTTTCTCTCGAAAATAGGGAGATAAGTAAATGAATCGTTTTTGTCCTTCCCCTTTTTTCAGTGGTGTCATTGTCCTTATGTGGCTTATTTTAAATGGTTTTAGTTTAGGGCAATTGCTTTTAGGGATTTTAACCGCTTTGTTTTGTGGTTGGATGATACGGCTTCTGGAGCCGGAGAAGGTTGTTATTAAAAGCTGGAGTGCGGTTTTTCGTCTCGTTTTTCGAGTATTTATAGATTCTATATTCTCAAATGTTTCGGTGGCTTGGTTTGTTTTAACAAAAAGGTCTCGAGAGCAGAAATCTGGTTTTATTGTAGTACCTCTTCTGCTTCATAATCGCACTGCTTTGGCTATTTTAGCATGCATCCTTTCGGCAACCCCTGGAACTGCTTGGGTTGCCTATAATAGTAAAAAGGGTGAACTTTTGCTTCATGTCTTAAATTTAAAAAATGGATATGATTACAAACAGTTGATCAAACAACGGTATGAGCAATTGCTTTTGGAGATTTTTTTATGAGTATGGTGATTCTTTATTGGGGGCTTTTCTTTTCACAGTTTTTTTTAAGTTTAGCGGTGATTTTCGCGCTGTTTCGGTTGATTCGTGGTCCACGGGCGCAGGATAGAATTGTTGGTTTGGATGCCCTTTATATAACCACTATTCTTTTGTTTCTTACATTCGATATTCGTTCAGGAACAACCACTTATTTTGTCGCAGCTCTCATTATTGGATTGTTGGGATCTGTCTCAAGCATCGCTTTGGCGAAATTTCTTATGCGGGGGGAGATTATTGAATGAAAGATGATATATCGCTTGTGGTTGCTATTGCTATCACAGTTTTCTTAATATTAGGGTCTGGATTGACATTGATCGCAACGATAGGTTTGGTGCGTTTTTCCAATTTTTATAAGCGTTTGCATATGCTTTCAGTATGTACGAGTTGGGGCGTTGGTAGTATTCTTATTTCTTCATTTCTTTATTCAATATTTGTGGACCATTATTTTGTTTTTCATGAAGTGTTGCTGATGTTTTTTTTGTTTTTAACAGCACCGGTAGCTTCTATGTTGCTTTCACATACGGCAGCTTATCGACATCATTCAGAAAAACAATCAGAAAAACCGCTGGCTCTTTTATTACACCAAACGGAGGAAAAGCTACCCACATCAGAAGGAACATCACGAGATGAGAGCCAGCGCGGTTCTTGAAATGTAAGAATCTTCCTTATTCTGTGCTTTTTTCTTCTACACAGTGGATGGGCTTTTCTTCTTTTGGATCATTAATAAGATCGTAAAATATGGCTTCATTTTTAGTTATCCACCAAATGTATTGTCCACCCACATATTTTCCTCCAGAAGCGGCAATTACATTAGAACCAACGATGCGCTTACCGTTCCATTTTAAATCAACAAGCGCAATATTGCCAGCATTATAATAAGTTGCTTCAACATACTCTTTGCTTGTTCCCATATCGCATTGATAGGAGACGGTCTCTGTTGTTGGTTCTGGATTATCTGGTACTTCAATGACTAAAGAACTTGCTAATGCATTAATTGAACCGAGGAGGAGCACACTTAAAGTAATGAAAAATTGTTTAGTAAAAGAAATTTTTTTCATAATATTTCCCGTGTTATTTAAAATAATAATGTTGACTCATCTTTACAGAGGATAGGTTTTTTTTCTTCTGGATCCTGAGCAAGGTCATAAAGCGTGACTTCTTTGTTCTTCTCCCACCAGATGTACTGAGCTCCTGCAAATTTTGCTCCTGTTGCCGCGATGACATTAGCAGCAATGACACGATCACCGTTCCATTTGAAATCAACCAACGAAATATTGTCAGCATTAAGATAGACTGCCTCTACGCGCTCTTTACCTGTTTCAGTATCACACTGATAGGTAATGGTCTCTGTTTTGGGCTCTGGATTGTCTGGTACTTCAATGATTAAAGAACCAGCTAAGCTATTGTTTGAGCTGAAGAGTGATAAACTTAAAGCGGTGAAAAATCCTAAAATGTGCAAAGTTTTTTTCATGATGCTTCCCTATATTCCTAATATTGTGCACAAAGAATAATTTGACTGATACGATGGTGTCTACGGCAGGATTCGAACCTGCGACCCCAGGATTCATACCACTTCGATTTTCACCGCCAGCCTTATCGGCTGTTTGTGGTCTGGACTGTCTCTTCACCTTGAAGCTTTTGCTCTTTAGGTGCTGCCCGTTCAGTCTCTACACCTTTCTCTCATTTGAAAAGAGACTTGGCTCGGGATTGGCATATAGTCGCCCATGAAGCTTTCCCCGAATTTGAGCAGATTCACTTTGAGGATTTCTCCTCAAAGTGCCCAATTTCTTTAGGAATCCTGTGCTCTATCCTACTGAGCTACGCAGACATCATCATATTTAATCTTTAATAGAAGTATAAAAACGAATCAATTATATTCAATATGAATTAACGAATTTCTGTTAATTTTTGTTCCAAAAAGGATAAAACTGCATCTGGTGAAACATTTTTTGCAATAAATGATTGGCCAAGTCCGCGTGTTAATATGAAAGTCAAATTGTTTTGCGAAACTTTTTTATCTTGGGCAATGAGAGTCATTAAAGTTTCAGCATCTGGTAGAGACCCTGGGATATCCTTTAATTGTGTAGGCAATCCTATAGATTTGAAGTGCGCTTCAATGCGTTGTGTAAGCGTGGGGCTTATTAAATTTAATTGAGCAGAGAATTGATGAGCTAGAATTATCCCAATTGCTACACTTTCGCCATGGATTAAACGGTTGGAGTCATAAGCGGTTGCTGTTTCAAGCATGTGTCCAAATGTATGGCCGAGATTTAAGAGTGCGCGCTCTCCCGTTTCGTACTCATCACGTGCTACAATGGCAGCTTTAAATTGGCATGAGCGAACAATGGCCTCTGTTCGCATAGGGCCGTTAGAGAAAATTTTCTGCCCATTTTTTTCAAGCCACTCAAAAAAGTCAGGTTGGTTAATGAGACCGTATTTTACTATTTCTGCGTAGCCAGCGCGAAATTCACGCGGTGGCAGGGTATCAAGAAGACACGTGTCAGCAATAACGCATTGTGGTTGATAAAAGGCACCAATAAGATTTTTGCCATATTGGCTATTGATTCCCGTTTTTCCACCAACAGAAGAATCAATTTGTGCAAGAAGCGTTGTGGGCATTTGAATGAAGTTCATGCCACGGCGGATTATACTTGCCGCAAATCCTGCTAGATCACCAATGACACCACCGCCAAAAGCAATAACACAGTCGCCTCTTTCTAAGCGTGCAGCAAGAATTTGATCGATAACAACTTGCAGGGTTGAAAATGATTTTGATTGTTCTCCCGCTTCTACAATAATAGGGACAGTATGAATTTTATTTTTTGTTAATTCTGCTTGCAATATCTCCAAATGAAGGGAAGCAACATTTGTATCTGTAACAAGTGCCAAGCGCGTTTGATGAGGATCTTTTTTATTAAGAGCATGTTTAATTTGTGAAGCAGCTTGTGTAATCAGACCCGGACCAATGATGATATCGTAACAGTGTTTGTCCAGTTTAACAGTGACGGTTTTGGTTTGCATGCTGGTTATCCCTATTGTTAATTTCTGTGTATAGGTAGTGCTGTACGGATCGTATAACATTTTGTGCTACGGTATGACGGCTTTCTTTATGACTGTTAATTGTTAAGTTTGCCTTTGCATAGATAGGATAACGCTGTTCCATGAGTTTTTGCATGGTTTCTTTAGGATTGGCTGTTTGAAGCAGGGGACGTGTTGGGTGCTTTGAGACACGTTGCATGAGGATATCAAGATCGACTTTTAGCCATATGGATATACCATTTTGGTGAATGGCTTTTCGGATATTTTCATTTATGTAGGCACCACCACCTGTTGCTAAAACAAGGGGACTTTTTTTCATGAGGTTTAGAATAACACGCTGTTCAAGAGCACGAAATTCGGATTCACCATAAATTTCAAAGAGTTCCGTGATTGTCATTTGTGCAGCTTTTTCAATTTCTTGGTCAGAATCATAAAAAGGTAAACGAAGCATGGTGGCGACGCGTTTTCCGATCACTGATTTGCCTGCCCCCATAAGACCAACAAGGACAAGTGCTCTTTTATCAAGGGACGATAAGAGCTGATTCTTTATTTGTGTTATGGGGACGCGTTTTTGTCGATTGCTTTTCATAACTTTATTTCGGCATTTATCCATCTTAAAGTCAATTCCTGTTAATCTTTGTGAGGCATAATACGAGATAGAATATTTTTGGGTAGGTTATTGTCTTATGCCAACATTGACTAGATTTTTGATGATTCTTTTCATTTTGCTTTCTGTTCTTTTCATTATAATGGGTGCTCTTGTGGTTTGGGTTGAACCAGTAACTGTGGATATGTACATTGATGTTCCCTTGAATTCATGGAATCTTTCTACGGAAGCGAATCAATGAAATGAAAAGTGGTGCTGTGATAGATCATTTTCTTGAGATGATGAGTGCGGAGAGAGGGGCTTCGTCTCATACGCTTGCGGCTTATCAGCATGATTTGCAGTGGGCACAAGACGAATTGTCTTCACACTCTGTTTCGCTTTTTTCAGCACAAAAAGAAGATTTAATTACTCTTTTGTCACTTATGCATACTTTTGGTTTTGCGGCATCGTCGCAAGCGCGCCGTTTATCAACTTTGCGTCAGTTTTATCAATTCCTTTATGCTGAAGGGTTGAGAGCAGATGATCCCTCTCATGATATTGATGCACCTCGTCAGAGGCGTCCTTTGCCCAAAATCATGAGTGAAGATGCAGTGATAAAATTGCTTGATTTTGCGGAGTTAGAAGTCAACCAAGCAGACTATGGGTCCAAAGGTTATTTCCGTGCACTGCGTCTTCAGCTATTGATTGAAATGCTTTATGCAACAGGGTTACGTATTAGTGAGTTGGTGAGTCTGCCGGTTCAGTCTGTTCGAAGGAATGAATACAGCGTTTTGGTTCGTGGTAAGGGCAAAAAAGAACGAATGGTGCTGTTATCAAAAAAAGCATGCCAAGTTCTTTCACAGTGGTTAAATTTGCGTGATCAGGGAAAGGACGCTACGAGTTCTTATCTTTTTCCTGCGCATTCCGAGACAGGATATATTGCTCGTCAAGTCGTTGCACGAGAGTTGAAAAATCTCGCTAGAAGAGCAGGGATAGGAAGTGATAGCTTTTCTCCCCATGTGTTGCGTCATGCTTTTGCTAGTCATCTTTTGCAAAATGGTGCTGATTTGCGTGCCGTTCAACATTTGTTAGGTCATTCTGATATTGCTACCACTCAGATTTATACCCATGTGTTGGAAGAGGGACTTTATCGTTTAGTCAATGAGCATCATCCACTTGCCGATGAGCAAAAGGCTCGTTAAAGAAAAGGTGATGTTTTTGAAAAAGACTTTATAAAGCAAATTATAAGTGTATAAGTGACACTGAATGAGTTGACACAAATGTATAATTATCTTGATTTTGAAAAACCAGTTGCTGATCTTGATGGGAAAATTCTTGAATTAAAAAAAATTTCTCAGGAAAAAGGCAGTCTTGATATGAGTGACGAGATTGCTCGTCTTGAAACGCGTTCCCAAACAGCGTTGCGCGATATTTATAAAAAATTATCGCCGTGGCAAAAAACACAAGTCGCTCGTCATCCGGATCGTCCCCATTTTATGGACTATTCTAAACGCCTATTGAGTGACGTTACGCCTTTGGCCGGAGATCGAAAGTTTGCTGAAGATGAGGCTATTCAAGCGGGGTTTGCACGCTTTAAAGGTGAGGCCGTTGCTTATATTGGTCAAGAGAAAGGTCACGATACGCAAACACGTTTGCGCTATAATTTTGGTTCTGCGCGTCCAGAAGGCTATCGTAAAGCTGTACGTATTATGGAAATGGCTGACCGCTTTGGTTTGCCACTCCTCACTTTTATTGATACAGCAGGTGCTTATCCTGGGGTAAGCGCTGAAGAACGTGGGCAAGCGGAAGCAATTGCTCAATCAACAGCTACAACTTTGCGTTTGAAAGTTCCTGTGGTTTCTGTTGTTATTGGAGAAGGCGGTTCTGGAGGGGCGATAGCAATCGCGGCTGCCAACAAAGTTTATATGTTGGAGCACGCAATTTACTCTGTTATTTCACCAGAAGGAGCAGCTTCTATCTTATGGCGTGATCCAGCTCGTGCAAAAGATGCTGCAATGAATATGCGTATTACCGCTCAAGATTTGTATCGCTTAAAGATTATTGATGGCATTATTTCGGAACCTTTAGGGGGAGCGCATCGTGGCAAAGAGATTGTCATTGATGCAACGGGTGATGTTATTTCAGAGGCTTTAAAAGCTATGGCTGGAAAAGATGGTCAAGTGCTTAAACAAGAGCGAAGGGAAAAATACCTTCAAATTGGTCGATCTCTAACATAGGTTATTTTTTGTGAGGGGTGTTGGATTGGAGTTTTATTCGATGACATTTAGCAGATTCCTTGCTGTGTGTGTGTTGTTTGTAATGGGACTATTGACAGCATGTGAAGGAAGATTACCAGCCTCTATTCGCGCTAAAGTTGAGCAGCCGTTGCCGCAAGAAATCAAAAATAGAATGGTTCTGTATGATATAGATCCCTATGCACCGATTATGATGCGGTTTTTTAAGGAAGAAAATCTTGCTGAAGTTTGGAAGCAATCTCGTTCAGGACCTTTTATCTTGGTTGCTCGCTATGGCATTTGCAAATGGTCTGGTAAGCTTGGACCTAAATATAAAGAAGGGGATCTTCAGACACCAGAGGGTTTTTATACTATTAGCGCAAACCAAATGAATCCTTATTCAAAATATTATCTCTCTTTTAATATAGGATTTCCTAACCTTTATGATCAGGAAAATGGTCGCACAGGAAGCAATCTTATGGTGCATGGTTCTTGCTTTTCCGCAGGTTGCTATTCTATGAGTGATAAGAACATGGCTCAGATTTATGCGTTTGCACGGGATGCTTTTAAAGGAGGACAAAGAGAGTTTCAGTTGCAGGCTTTTCCTTTCCGCATGACCGAGGATAATATGTCACGTCATAGCAAGAATCCTCATTATCAATTCTGGGTTATGCTTAAGAAAGGTTATGATTTTTTTGAAAAAAATCGTCAACCTCCAACTGTTGAGGTTTATGAAAAACGTTACGTTTTTAATCGCGATATTGATAAAAATTCAGTTTCTCTAATGCAGTAAGTGTTATTGTATCTTACAGCACCGTAAACACTATCACTTAATAATGGCGATACAGGATATGCAAAAACTTTGCACACAAGGTGTTTAAGTGAGTGGTCAATAGTCTTAAAGTGCAGAGTTTTTTCATAGAGCCTTAATGTAAGTAAATCATATGAAGTGGGAAGCCAAGAGGAATTTTCTCAAAGAAGTTGGATTGTTTGCACATAGGCACTGGTGTCAATCTTCGTTTTTAGTGAAGAGTAAGTTAACATAAAATGCACCTCTCTTTTTATTTCTTTCAAAGAGTTTTATTCTTTTATGCTGTAAAATATTGTCTTGTCGTGCTGTTATATAAGACACATTCACATATTTTAAAATGCGATATTGCCTCTGTCTGATTTTGGTTTTTTTCTTAACAGGGATTTTGATTTCAATTAGCTTGAATAAATATAGAGTTGAGCAGAATATTTTAGAACCAAGAATTTGGTCAATCTGTCTGTGAAATGAATCACATGAAGTGGTTTGCAGATGAAGCGCATTTAGAGAGAAAACAATCTGTTTGCAGATTGATGGATATTAAATTTTTTATCATAACAATTTTATTTATAATGATAATTTAGTGTTATTCAAGTTAAATTAGAACCCTGAATACCATAAGATTCTCTCATTTCAAAGCCGTTCCATGTTGAATAAATTAAAACCATTTTCTTGCACGTTACAAGCGGGGATAACCGCGTGGGTGAAACTGTGCAAGAAAGACTAAAATGCTTTTTACAAACCGTCTCAAGTACCAAGGGCTTGTTTCAACATTGGGAATTAGCAAAGTGTGTAATGGTGCCGGTTTGCTTCTTTAAAAGCATAAAGATGGTGGTGCCAATGAATTTAATATTATATCATTGAAGGGGAGAAAAAATTAAAATTTTATTCCTGGAATGACCAGAGGATTTTCTAAGAGAGCTGTTTTGTCTGCAGTATCTATTGCTGGTTTATTAAAAAAAGCATTGAGGAGCTTTTGTATTGCGTCTTTTTCAACACCATCGGCAATGATGACAAAACGTGTTTGTTTTATTCCTTTTGGCCATGCCGGCAATCTTATGGGAGGATGAAAAAATGTTTGTACGCCATGTAATACAAGTGGGCGATAAGGGTCATCACGCAATGCGATAATTGCTTTAATACGTAATAATTTTGTACCATAACGCTCTTGTAGGAGATCTAAAAAAGCTTCAATTGTGGCGTAATCAACAGGACCCTCACAGTTTAGTGAAAAGGTACGAATGGTTTTATGGGGGGTATGATCATGTGGGGTAGTCGTAAGATTTTGTTTAAGTTTTGTATTTTCTACTTTTTCATCCCATAATGTGTTATTTATTAATAGATTTGAACAGAAATCTTTAGAATGGGCGTCAATGATTTGTGCTGTAGGATTCATTGTTTTAAGTGTGCTAAGGAGTGCATCTGAAAGCGTTTGTGGGTCTCTAAGATCTGTTTTGGTGAGAATGATTTTATCAGCAAATATTAATTGTTTATATATTTCAGGATAGCGCTTACATATGGAAAGTGGACTTAATGTATCAAATGTTGCAAGAACAGCATTTATGGACAATGTTTGAATAAACAATGGGTGGCTTAAAAGTATTTGTAAAATAGGGGCGGGATCAGCCATCCCTGTGGTTTCAATGATAATATGATGGAGTTGTTTGATCTGTCCTGTCTGAACGCGATTTATTAAATCAATTAATGTGTCGATGAGATCACTGCGTAAATTACAGCATAAGCAACCATTGGCAAGCTCAATAATTCCTTCTGTCGTTTTTTCAACCAGAAGGTGGTCAATACTGATTTCGCCGAATTCATTGATGATAACAGCACATTCTGTTAGAAGAGGGTCTTGTAGCATACGGTTGAGCAAAGTTGTTTTGCCAGAGCCTAAAAAACCCGTAATAAGCGTGAGAGGGATGCGCTTTATTTTCATGTTAATCATCAATCATAGTTTTGTTTTTAAAAAATATATCTCAGTATGTCTAAGCAATTTATAATGATGTCCGTGAGGGATATAATGGTTAATCCCCCATGAAATCCATTGTACCACTATCTTTACGCTTATAAAGGTAGGTGCACGTGGGTATATTATACACTTTTAGCGTCAATGTTATGATAATTCTTGGTTCTTGAAAGGACTTTTATTCCTTGTTTTAATTATTTTATCTACATGTTCATCCACCTTGTGGTGCGCAAGAGACTGGTTTTATTGATTCAACAAATACAGATTTGAAATGAGAGAATCTTACAATACTTGTGGTTTTGACATAAGGTACAAAATAATTAATTATCATTATAAATCAAAGTATTATAATTAATTGTAGATTATGATTTATGGCTTTTTATAGAATGGTTTGCGTGCCTTTTATACGGAATATAGGGTTTTCTTAGTGGTTTTACTGTCATTTTAGGTGTTTGTGGCGTACGAATGAGGTGTACTGATAAAGGATGAGAAAAAGAAGGTGGAGCAGTGATAAAAGGTGAGGTGAGAATAATATTTCCTTGATCATCATATGAATTTGCATGCATTTTTATGGCTTCAGGTGTGCATGTTTGTTGTCTCATATTGTTGGCTTGTGTTATGTTGCTCCCATAAGGTTTTAATGTTGCTAGTGTTAATTGGGGGCTTCCTTGGTGCAAAAATCCTATTTCAAGAAGTTGTGCAGCTTTTTCTTCTCTTTCACTTATGTTGTTAGCACCTAGAATGACAGCAATAATTGTACGTTTATTGCGGGTGGCTGAGGCAACAAGATTAAAACCAGAGGCACAAATAAAGCCTGTTTTCATACCATCTATCCCATAAAAACGGCCAATGAGGTTGTTTGAGTTATGTTGGATTTTTCGATTATTACCAAAATCAATGGCTGGAATAGAAAAATAATGAGCATATTGTGGAAATTCTCGACGTATTTGAACGGCTAAAAGAGCAATATCGCGTGCCGTGGAGTAGTTTTGAGGATCTGGTAAACCACTTGCGTTCGCAAAATGGGTGCCAAACATGCCTAAACGTTTAGCTTCGCTATTCATTTTACGTACAAAATCTTTCTGTGAACCCGCAACAGCTTCACTCATGGCAATGGCTAAATCATTGGTAGATTTAACCATGGTGATACTTAAGGCTGTATCAAGTGTGAGTACAGAACCAGCTTTATAGCCTGAACGATATGAGGGAGCTTTTGCGGCGTATTCGCTGATGGTGATATGTTTGTTTGGTGAAACTTCCCCTCGGCTCATGGCACGAAAAATAACATAAGCGGTCATTAATTTTGTCAAGGAAGCAGGATACCAACGCTCAAAAGCTTGATTATGTTTTAAGATACGCCTCGTTGTAACATCAACAGAAATAAAAGGCTGCGCTAGAGCAACAGCGCTGGATAAACTCAAAATCACAGAAAAAAATAAATTATAGAAGAGACGTCGCATTAATTTAAATCTAGTTCCCTCTTATTCGTTATTTAGAATTGTTTTAATGTAGCACACAAAGCATTTAAGTCTAGGATAGGAAGGAAAGATGGTTAATTGCTGTATCCGTTGTGTCTGTGGGATAAAAACCAATTCTCATTTTTATTTTCCCCTTGAATTTGGTTTAATGGTTTGAGTATCTCAAGAAATACTTTTTAAATAATGAAGATTGTACAAGATTTCAGGTTCTTGGAGGGATTGAATTTCTCAGAAAGGAATGAATCTGCATAATCATGCATTTTTCTTGCTCTCCTGTTAGGATAGCCCTTGGCACTTGAGACGGTTCGTAAAAAGCATTTTAATCTTTTCTTGTATCGTTTTATTCACACAGATATCCCCGCTTGTAATGTGTAAGAAAATGATTCTAATTGATTCAACCTAGAATAGATTTGAAATGAGAAAATCTTACGGTGTTCAGGGTTCTCATTCAAGTTGAATAACGCTAAAACATCGTTATAAATCAATGAGATGTATGTTATTTAAATGATTTTAAAGAGAGGAAGAATTCTTTTTCAAAAAAATTTACACATTGATCATTTCTTATCATGTACAAGTGTTTTACAATTTTAAATTAGAAAGTTTGAAGTATCTTTCTTATATTTTTGTTCCCTATACTCCGCTCAATATACAAAGTTATGCATTATTCTTATCAATCAGTGCATTGTTTCATGTTGATTTAGTTTTTGAAGTTTCTGAACAGCGTATGGTGGCATAGGAGGAGGGGTAGGGTCTTGAGCTGCTAAGAGAAGCAGTTCATCACACGCTTTTTCAGTTTTTTGGACAAGTTGATCTAGAAAATCACGTTTGCTTAAACCAGCCTCTATCGGGGGAAGAATACGGACACGAATTGTTCCGGGATAGCGGCGAAAATTATTGCGTGGCCAATATAAACCCGCATTATGTGCAATAGGAACAACTTGAAGTCCTAATTCATTATAGAGCGCGACAATTCCTGACTTATAATCTGGTTCTTGACCGGGTTGTCGGCGTGTTCCTTCGGGAAAAATCAAGATTTGGCGCCCTTGTTTTACTTTCTCTTTTGCTTTTTGTATAATCATTTTTAAGGCTTTGATGGGTGTTGTGCGGTTAATGGGGATAATTTGCGTTTTTGCCATATACCAGCCAAACAATGGAATCCACATCAATTCACGTTTTAAAATGAGAGTGGGATCATCAAAATAAGGAACAAGACTGAAAGTTTCCCAAGCCGATTGATGCTTTGGAGCAATGATATAGGGTCCTTTGGGAAGATTTTCTAAACCTTCAATCTCATAACTTGTGCCTGCGATGTATTTTTGCAAAAAGAGTGTAACGCGCGCCCATGTTTTAGGAACAATCCATGCCTTTTTGCGGGGCATTAAAAAATAAACGGGAGCGTAAAGAATCATTTGTATGAAAGTTGATGTATAAAAAGCGAACGTAAAAAGAATAGAACGAAGGATAAGCACTACATTTTCCATTTTATATCTATAAGAAGACTTCGTATATAATATAATTCACGTGAGAAAACATCTTCTTTATATTTTTTCAAGCATCTATTTTTCGGTAACTCATTTTCCGATATTTAAAAACAGAAGGAAAGAGGTTGATGGAATTACAAAAAGATAAACTTTTTATTCCACGGATTTTATCTATTGCGGGAACAGATCCTTCTGGTGGCGCTGGAATGCAGGCGGATTTGAAGGTTTTTTCAGCTATGAAAACTTATGGTATGAGTGTGGTTACAGCTGTTGTTGCACAAAATACTCAGGGTGTGCGTTCTTTTCAGGCATTAGATGCTTCTTTTGTTGCAGATCAAATTGATTCTGTTTTTGAGGATATTCATGTTGATGCCGTTAAAATTGGTATGGTTGCAAATGCTCAGATTGCACAGGTTATTGCAGAACGTCTTGCTTATCATAAAGCGCGTTTCATTGTTTTTGATCCGGTTATGGTTGCAAAAAGTGGTGATGTTCTTTTAAAGTCTGATGCAATTGAAATTATGCGTGATGTTCTTGTGCCGATGTCAACTTTGATCACGCCAAATTTGCCTGAAGCTGCATTGTTATTGGGATGTGAAGTGCAATGGTCTTTAGAGACTATGTATCAATATGCTCCACGACTCTTGGCGCTAGGGTGTCATGCAGTTTTGTTAAAAGGGGGACATTTGAATACGCTGACCAAAAATAGTACAGAAAATTACGATTGTTCTAGTCCAGATCTTTATTGTGATTGTGAAAACCTTGTTATACTTGAAGCCTCTCGTCTTTCAACCACTCATGATCATGGGACAGGGTGTACCATTTCTGCTGCCATTGCAGCTCTGTTACCTACCCAACCTTTGGATTGCGCTGTTAAACAAGCAAAAGATTATTTGCATGGCGCTTTAACTGCCTCAGATGCTTTAAAAGTAGGGAAAGGGCGAGGGCCGCTTCATCATTTTTATGCATTATGGAAAGATTAATACAACGGTTGATAGTGAAAAATCTTCACTCTATGAATTTGTTTCGTCATTATATGATGTTTTGGACTTATGACTGATAAATGTTAGCGTATTGTAGCTTAACAGTTATTTTGTATTAAGAAGGATAAGAAAAAATGTTATAATTTGCTTCTTTTATATATTTTTTACGATTAATCTATCCTGTTTTAGAGGCAATTTTGAGTATAAAAAAGAGAGCAAGGAATTGTAAAATCAGGATTTGATAGCAAAAAGAGTAGAGGGAAAGACCTTTTACAAGGCGATATTAAAGCTAGCGGATCCACTATATTCGCTGTTTCTTATATTGGTGGCAAAACAGCCATTCAACCCATCGTGCAATTTGCGGGAGCTTCTCCTGTAAATTCATCTGCGAGAGAGCAAAGAGACAAAGACCGTTCCCCCATCACACACAATCAAAATGTCAC